>DAOTZA010000121.1:0-49303 GCA_034434515.1 Anaerolineales bacterium
GCTGGGATAGCAGGCTGCTATGCAAACCCGGATTACCATGTCAATACCTGGCTGATGAGCCAGGCCTTTATCCCCATTGAGCAAGGATGGAAGCAGCCCGCCTTGACCTTCTGGACCAAACATTTCACTCGGCGGCAATTAAATTTTTGCTACGTTGAAGTCCAGAAAGAAGGCTCTGCTCAGTGGGAGCGGCTAAAAGTCATTGGTGGCAGCCGTGAATGGTATAAAGTGAGCCTCGATTTATCCTCTTACCGGGGCGAGAGCATTCGGGTCAAGTTCTACTGCGAGCCTAATCGTGGTACAGAAGATGACCGTTTCCCCAATCTTTTCAACAAGCAAATTCTATATATTCAGGACGTCAAGATCGTTTCTGACGCCGCCTCAGAATGACTTATGAAAAATGAAGAGGAGTGAATTAAAATCACTCCTCTTCGAGACTGGGGGTCGAGGATTCGAACCTCGGCATACGGATCCAGAGTCCGCTGTCCTACCGCTAGACGAACCCCCAATCGTTATAGATCATTTTACCACGCAATCAGTTTTTCGTCTATGAAACTTTGCTTTGAACAAATACTTTCAACCGTTTCAAAGCCTCTTGAATGCGTTGCATCACTTGATCTTTTCCCAAAATCAGCATACTTTCGATCAGCGGCGGGCTTACACTTTGACCAGTGACAGCAATCCGCAGGATGCCAAAAAGTTGTCCGGCTTTCAACCCCTTCTGCTCCGCCAAGTTTCGTAAAGCTGTTTCCAGAGTCTCTTTCTCATCAAAAGGCAGACTCCACAAAAGGTCGTAGCTTTCTTGCAAGGCTTTCAGCGATTCGGCCACGCTCAGGTTTTTTCCGATTAAGAGAGTTGAGTCATATTCCAACTGTTCGCGGAAGAAGAAGCCCGCCATTTCAACCGCATCATCCAAGGTAACCAGCCGCTCTTGAATGATCGGTGCAATCTGGATCAGTTTGGTGTCATCCACCTGCAGACCAGCTTTCACCAAAAAAGGCTTAACCCGTCTGGCGAACTCATCGACCGTTAGATGGCGAATATGCAAACCGTTGAAGTGGTCGAATTTGGTGAAGTTAATCGCTGCTGGAGCCGGGTTCAGGTGATCTAAACTGAACTTTTCAATCAAATCCTGCATGGTAAAAAACTCAGTCTTGTCATCGTAACTCCAGCCCATCAGAGCAATCCAATTCACCACTGCCTCGGGCAGATAACCTAACTGCTCCAGGTCTTTGATGAAGATCGAATACCCACCCTGCAACAGTTGAGCCGACTCGCGCTTGCTCATTTTCCCTTTTCCGCTGGGTTTGAGGAATACTGAAAGATGGACGAATACTGGCTCCTGCCAACCAAAGGCACGAATAATGTGACCATGCAGTGGAAAAGTCGAAAGCCATTCTGAACTGCGCAGGACATGCGTAATGCGCATCAGGTGGTCATCAACCATCGCAGCAAGATGATAGAGCGCCCAACCATCCGATTTAACCAGAATGTAATCGTCAATCGTGCGATTTTCAACGGTAATGTCTCCTCTGAGATAGTCCCTGACCGTAATCGAACCTTCTTTGGGCGTCTTAAATCGAATGACATGCGGTTCACCCTGCTTTACCCTGCGTAAGGCGTCTTCAGAGGTTAGTTGGCGACAGAGGCCGTCATACATCGTTGGCTGCTTTGCCTGCATTTGTTGTTCGCGCAGATGGGCAAGTCGTTCTGGGGAGCAAAAGCAATAATATGCTTTATCCTTTTCAACCAATTGCCTAGCGTATTCCAGGTAGATTTCTTTGCGCTCCGATTGGCGGTAGGGGCCGTAAGGACCACCCACATCCGGTCCTTCATCCCACTCCAAGCCAAGCCAGCGCAGGCTTTCGATCAACTCTTGTTCTGCTTCGGGTACATAGCGCTTTTGATCGGTATCTTCAATGCGTAAGAGAAATTGCCCGCCGGTCTGGCGGGCTAATAAGTAATTATACAGGGCAGTCCGACCGCTGCCAAGATGGGTTCGTCCGGTAGGAGATGGTGCAAAGCGCACCCGAACAGGGGGAAGTTTTTCTGTCATAATTGCTCCAGGAGTCTAAAGATTAGATCGCCGAAAATTCCAGCGCTTTTTGACGCAGGGCAACACTCTCAACAAGCCCAATGCCCAACAAGATTGACAATAGGGAGCTTCCACCATAACTCACAAAGGGAAGCGTTAAGCCGGTTGCCGGGAGGAGATTCAGGTTAACGCCAATATTGACAATGGCTTGAAAGGCAATTAAGGTAGCTACCCCATAAGAAATCAGGCCTCCAAAAGAGTCCTGGGCGCGTTGCGCCACCCGAATACAACGATAAATGATAAAAAACAACAATAAGAGGACTAGCACGGCTCCGACGAATCCAAATTCCTCGGCGATTGCCGAAAAAATAAAATCGGAATGGCGCACCTTTAGGAAGCGCAACTGCACCTGTGTGCCATAGCCATAGCCTTTGCCCAGCACACCTCCAGAACCGATGCTGATCAGGGCTTGTTGAATATTATAAATATCGCCATGGCGTGCTTCGAGATCCGGGAAAAGAAAATTGATAATTCGATCTCGTTGATAATCTACTAAAAAGGGAAAGCTCACGATCGGCGCTAAAATACCCAACCCAAGGAACAGAAAGAGATGTTTGGGAGTCAACCCGCTGGCAAAAAGCAACGCAAACCAGATCACGAAGATCACAATCGAAGTGCTCAAATTGGGTTGCAATAATATCCAAATCACAATTCCTACCGTCAGGATCATGCTCTGGATAACCACCCGCAAGTCATGGATTCGGTTTTGATTTTTCGAGAAGAAATCCGCCAGAACCAGAATCATCACAATCTTCGCCAGCTCTGAAGGTTGAATTAAGATTACGCCGGTATCAAACCAACGCGCCGACCCGAAAAAGACCGCTCCGGTAACAAAAAGCACGCCTAACAGAATCCACATCCCTACATACATGGTTTGATTTAGCGTTGACCAGGTATGGTAATCGATCGACGCCGTAATAATGATGACAATAAAGCCCAGAATGGCAAATATGAGTTGTCGTCGCACCAGGTTCAGTTCCTGTAATTCAAGGTTGCCGGCGATAGCCGAGCGAATCATCGTGATCCCAAAAATGGTCAAAACCGCCACCGCTCCTAACAACCAGAAGTCAAAATGGCGCCAATTTACTCCGCGCATCATAACCTTATCCGATCCTTCTTCGCCCAGCCGCTCGAATCGGGATATCGGCAATCAGCCGTTGTTCTCTGCCTTGTTGAGATATTTCGATGCGGACTGCTTTCTCGTCAATTTCCACATGGCGGGAGATGACCCCAATCAATTCATCTTTGAGGACTTCTAACACCTTTTCGTTGAGATTCGTGCGATCGTGCAACAAAATCAGCTTCATCCGTTCTTTCGCTTTATAGGCTGAGTTTTCCTGGCGGTTAAGAATACGATCGAGAATGCGAGTCATCTCATCCGCCTCCTTTGCGCCAAAAGCGGCTTATCTGACCGAAAAAGCCGCTTTGCTCTTCCAACTCCATAAAAGGAACTTGCTCTCCATTCAAACGGCTGGCGATATTGCGAAATGCCTGGCCAGCCCGGCTTTTACCGTCTAACGCCACCGGCACCCCTCGATTGGTACTAATAATAACCCCCTCATCCTCTGGTATCAGCCCCAACAGTTCAACGGCTAACAATTCCAGCACATCTTCGGCAGACAACATATCACCCTTCTTAACCATATCGGTTTTAATACGATTAATGATCAACCGTGCTGGGCCCTTCTCCTCCGCCTCGATCAAGCCAATAATGCGATCGGCATCCCGAACGGCAGAAACTTCTGGGTTGGTAATCACAATACTGATGTCAGCAGGGGCAATCGCATTGCGAAACCCTCGTTCGATACCGGCCGGTGAGTCGATAAAAATCCAATCAAATTCAGGGCGTAACTCATCGCATAAGCGCACCATGTCACTCGGAGACACGGCGCTCTTATCACGAGTTTGAGCGGCTGGAATTAAATATAACTCAGGCAGACGTTTATCGCGGATCATTGCTTGGCGCAGGCGACATCTCCCCTCCACTACATCCACCAAATCATAAACAATCCGATTTTCCAATCCCAAGACCACGTCAAGGTTGCGCAACCCAATATCCGCATCAATGCAGACAACCTTGGCGCCCAAGGCAGCCAAAGCTGCGGCAATGTTTGCGGTAGCGGTGGTCTTCCCCACCCCACCTTTTCCAGAAGTTATTGTAATCACTTTTGCTGGCATAAAAATCCCTATCGTTCCTTTGCATTCCAAGCTTCAGCGACCAACTGCCCATTGAGCAAGCGCGCCATTTCCGGCTGCGGTTTCCCCTTTCGTTGAGGGGTGAGGGCAATTTGATCGGCAATGCGCAATTGGGTGGGTTGCAAATCTAAAGCGCAAACGACAGCCTGAGCATCCCCCTCAGCCCCGGCATGAACTACCCCACGCAGCCGCCCCCAGACGATGATGTTACCTGCAGCGATAATTTCTGCCCCAGGATTTACATCCCCAAGCACAATCACGTGCCCAGCGTATTCTACTCGATAACCGGAGCGCAAGGTTTTGTTGATCAGAAGTGCGCCTTCTCCATCATGGACAATCGTGCTTAGCGCCTCCATCTCTTCTTTTTCAGGGCGATTGAAGCGAGTCGCCAAACCTAACTTTTGGGCAGCTATTTGTGTGGAGGGAGATTCGCTAAGCACTGCCCAGAGCGTTAGCTGATATTGACTCAATTCGTCCTTCAGGCAAAGGATTTCTTCTTCACCGATCACGATTGTGCGGCTGTCTAGAGCAACCTTTGCCCCACGCCAAAATTCTTGCCTCTCTCCGACCATCTTGAACAAAGCGCGGCGATTTTCTTCCCAATCCCCTTCCTCGAGAAGAAACAACAATCCCTCGCGAATGCCTTTGACTTGCACCATTTTGGTCAACAAATGATGGAAACTCTCAACTTTACAAAATATCCTGCAAGGACGCGGTATCTATCCTTAAAATTATACCCGAACCTAGGGCGAACTAAGTTCGGCATCAATGCGTTTCAACGCGAAATAAGCTTCGATGACTTGCCGAACGATTGGACCAGCAACCGAAGCCCCTTCCCCGCCATTATAGACAAAAGCTACCACGGCGATCTCCGGGTCTTCATACGGTGCATAAGCCACCGTCCATGCGTGAGATGGCCAGTTGCCTGGAATACACAAATTCTTTGCGTTCGCGTATTGATCACAATATTCCGCAGTGCCGGTTTTACCTGCAACCGCAATGGTTACATTTCGAAATTCGCGCGCCAGCGTACCATTGGTAACCGCGCGACGCATCCCTTCTTGAACTTTGTCGATCACCCATGGCTGAACGGTTTTTGTTCGACCCTCGATGGGCTCACAGCCACGAATGGTCGTATCATAGAACTCCTGGATAACCGCATCTTTGGTAATATCCCAGCGCATTAGCGGCGAAAAAGGTTGCAACACATTCCCTTCTGCATCGGTGATCTCCCGGATCAAAGTTGGTTTCATCAGTTTTCCATCATTCGCAATTGTTGCAGCAGACATCAATACTTGTAATGGCGTGGCTAAGACATATCCCTGGCCTACACTGGCAATATAGGTGTCTCCGGTTGACCAACCTTCTCCGTGGGTAATGCGTTTCCATTTTGGATCGGGAATTAGTCCTTTCTCCTCATCTGGAAGTTCAATGCCTGGATATTCTCCGTAACCTAAGGCGCGGGCATAGGTTCCCAGGCGACAAATCCCCAAACCAACCGGTACTTCATCCCGATAACCGCCACCCAACTTATAAAAATAGACATTGCTCGAATTGGCTATGCCTCCCAAAAAATCCAACTGTCCGAAGCCGGCTTTGTTCCAGTCCACAAATTCGCGCTCACGGCCTGGGTCATTGGCATAGTAGCGCTCGGTGATGGTGATTTTAGGAGGCGTCGAGAGCACTTGTTCTGGGGTCACTACCCCCTCGTTCAAAGCTCCGACTGCCGTCGTCAATTTGAACACCGATCCAGCCGGTAAGACATCTCCAACAGCGTGATTCAATAGAGGATTGGCAGGATCGTTGATCAACTGATTGTAATAATAGGCTGGAATGAAGCGCGCCATGCGATTATTTTCGTAGGTTGGATATGATACCAAGCCCAAAATTTCCCCGCTTTTCGGGTTCATGGCAATCACAACCCCACTGGTCGAGCGAATGGTATTCAAATATCGATTCCAGAAGTCAATTTCACCAATCAAGATACCGGTCATAGCTTGCTGTAAGCGAGTGTCGATAGTCAAGCGCAAATTAGCTCCGGGTACCGGATTCACCGGCGGCTCCAAGCCCCGGATCACCTTTCCAGCCACATCAACTTCCACCTTCCAAGAGCCATTTTTTCCCGCCAGGAGGTCTTGAAACTGTAGTTCCAAACCCGCGTAGCCAACTTTATCCCGATTGGGAACCAAACCCTTTGCCCGAAATTCTTCTTCCTGGTTAGCCGGAATTGGGCCTAAGAAGCCAATAATGGAAGCAGTGATAGAACCGGTTGGGTAATCACGAATTGGCTCGATCTCAATCGAAACTCCGGGCCAATCAACTGCTTTTTCCTGAACAATTCGGGCAACTTGTTCTGGAACATCACACTTCACGCGCACCGGTTGATAGGGTGTCGAAGACAAACCATATTCGGCTATCTGGGCAATCCCATGTTCAGAGAAACAGGGGACATAAGGATTTTCAGGGGTGATTTTATTCAGATTTACCGGCAGATCAATGATTTCCGAGAGTTCACGATAGATTTCTTGCACTTCACCGGGATCATCCGGTAAGTTTGCAGCCGTAATCACCACATTGAAAGAGGGAATATTACGGGCTAGCACAATTCCATTACGGTCCACAATGATTCCCCGAGTAGCAGGCAGATTCAGCACTTCTACGCGATTTTCCTCCGCCCTCGCTACCCATTCTGCAACTTGCAAAATCTGCAAAGAAAACAGGCGGAAGATATAAATCAAAAAGATCGCCCCGATAACCATCATAAATATCGTGATTCGCAGCGGAGAAAGGCGTTTTTGAGGGAGTTCGTTATGATTCATAGATTGGCTCCACAGGATAGACCCACTTGGCCAGCTCGCTAATCAGAGCATAAGTAGGAATAGCCAAGATAAGATTGTACAGCACGCTGGGGATAAAAATCGTCCCGAAAACAAATCGAATCGACAAATCTCTGCCCATAAGTTGCAAGACAATCAGACTTAAGCCTTCGGTTAAGAATGTGCCGAGGATAGTCATCACCAACATGGTCAGAAAAGGTAATCGCCAGACCACCCTACGGGTCAATCGCGCAATAGCAACCACAAGCAGGTAGGCCAACAAATAAACTCCCACGGGCATGGCAGAGACCAGCGTCATTAACAAGCCTCCAATTACACCCCACTGCCAGGCAGTTCGCACCTCCGGTCTCAAAGACCAAGAAAGGATGGCAAGCAGAATTAAATCGGGATAACCCTGTAGTAAAGGAAGGTTAGACAGAATCCCAATCTGAATCACCAGAAAAGGAATGAAAACCAAAAAAGCCATTAGAATAGCCATCGAACTTCACTCCTCAAGGTTGATTACCTTCCGGCATCAATGGCTCAATGTTCACCGGTCGGAAATTGACAATCACCAGGACAATCTCTAACTGATTGAAATCCGCTACGCTCTGCACAGTAGCAGATTGAAAAAGCTCCTGCGGTTGGCTACGGATTCCAGCAATCTGTCCGATGACAATATTGGGAGGATACCCTCCTCCCAAACCAGAGGTAAGCACCAAATTCCCAACTTCAATTGACACTCCTTGCGGAATCAGATCGAGCAGTAAATCTCCACTTGCCTGTCCCTTCAAGACGGCTTGTGCTCCTGAAGGTTGAATTTTGGCATTGACAACCGAGGCAGCATCGGTGATCAATTGCACTCTAGCCGCATTTGCGGTGACCGCGTCAATTCTACCCACCAAACCTTGTTGGGTCACCACCGGCATACCGCGACGAATATTATCATCCGAGCCGCGGTTAATGATGATATAGCGCAAGAAAGGGCTTGGATCCCGTCCAATGACCGCCGCAGCTTGATAGCGATTTTCGGGATTCGCCCGCGCAAAATCGACCAATGCAGACAAAATCCGTGCTTCGGTTAATTGTTGTTGCAATTCGATGATTTGCGCTTGTAACTGAGATACCTGAGCTTCCAGTTGAGCGTTACGTTGTTGTAAACGGGCCATGTCTTGAGGTGCCCTCAGGAGATCCTGCGCAACCTGAAAGCGGGAATACACCCAAGCCTGGACCTCAATCAGGGGATTCAAAAAGATACGCGAGAGGGAAGTCAGATATCCACCCAGAGCAAGCGCAATCATGCCAACCGCGATCAACACAAAAACGATCGTTTGCAGGTTGCGAGAGGTGGTATTCATTTACTATTCGTGCTTTGTACTCCCTCGTTCTAAACCAACCAAAAAACGGCTCAGGTTATCCAAATCCTCCAGGATGATCCCTGCTCCACGAGCTACGCAGGAAAGGGGTTCATCAGCAACCCAAGCGCGAATGCGTAATTCTTCGCTTAACCGTTTATCCAGCATCTGCAAGAGAGCGCCTCCGCCAGTCATACAAATCCCGGCTTCCATCAAATCGGCAACGATCTCCGGCGGCGCCTCATCCATTGCATCCTTTATGGTATCAATGATGGTCTGAACAGAGCCGCTGATAGCTTCCCGGATTTCGACCGACGATACCTCGACCGCCTCCGGCAATCCGGTAACCAGATTACGGCCGCGCAGGGTCATCGTTTTCTCCTGAGGTAAATGATAGGCAGAGCCAATCGCAATCTTCGCCTGTTCAGCCATTCGCTCGCCAATTAAGAGATTGTACTTATTGCGTACGTACTGGATGATGTCTTGATCCATTTCATCGCCAGCAACGCGTAAGGAGCGCGAGACCACAATGCCGCCCATTGAAATGATTGCGACTTCTGAGGTTCCTCCACCAATATCGAGAATCATGCTTCCCCGGATCTCTGAGATTGGCAAGCCAGCCCCTAAAGCCGCAGCCACAGGTTCTTCAATCAAATACACTTCCCGTGCTCCGGCAGACATACCGGCTTCGTATACCGCCCGTTTCTCGACTTCGGTCACCCCTTGCGGAATGCCAATGACTACCCTCGGTCTTGGCACCGGCACAATCGATTGTTCATGGGCTTTACCAATAAAATACTCCAGCATTGCTTGGGTGATCTCAAAATCCGAGATGACTCCATCCCGCAACGGACGGATGGCAATCACGTTTGCTGGGGTGCGTCCAACCATCTCTTTGGCTTCAGCACCGATGGCTAACGGTTCGCGCGTTTTCTTGTTGATCGCAACCCATGAAGGTTCATTAATAACAATTCCCTTACCGCGAACATTCACCAAAGTATTCGCCGTCCCCAGATCGATACCGATGTCTAAGGAAAAAAATCCCAACAACCAGTTGAGGGGATTGAATTTCAAGCAGTTCTCCTGTTCGTGAAAGATAAACAATTGTCAAAGAAAAAAGTAGATTTTACTCTGACCAATAAGGCTATCTTCGCTACGATTTTATCCTACTCCCAATCTTCATTTTGCGGGATTATACCATCGAAAGCCCAATCTTTTTTTATTGCAGAAAAAGGCTTATCTATCATTAAGGTATGTTTAAAAGTGTGAGATGAGCTCTTCTATTTCGAAAAGTTCTTCTGATATAATTTCCAATTGTAAATTCAAGAGTGTTGGAGATGCTTGAGAAAAATTATAAGGGAGAGACAGCGCAAGGACCGCCCCTTCAGGGCGGTTGACGAGGAGAGGGTTTCTCTCTGCGAAGAGAGACTAACCGTATACTTTACGGGAAAATCGAAAGATCAGCGGAAGCCCTCCGGATGCCCCACCATCCGTTCTCTCCCCTCCAAAAGAACTTCCAACCCAAAACGGTTAGGTAACTAACCACACAAAAGTTGGAAGAGTGGGAAAGATATGGGAAGCACGGCTATTCCCGTGCTTTACGCTAGCTCTATACTTTTTTGGAGGGATCCCTATGTGCGGAATCGTTGGGTATATTGGGCCGCGCGATGCAACGCCCATCATTCTCAATGGGCTACAACGCCTGGAATATCGCGGTTACGACTCAGCCGGTATTGCCGTGTTGTGTGACCAAAAAATTGAAATTCGCCGCGATGCTGGCAAAATTAGCCATCTGATCGAACTCGTTCGACAAAATCCCCTCAGCGGCAATCTGGGCATCGGGCATACACGTTGGGCAACCCATGGTGCTCCTAACGCCAGAAATGCCCACCCACACATCGGCATGACTGGGGAGGTGGTGGTTGTCCATAACGGAATTGTTGAAAATTATCGCTCTTTGCGAGAAGAGCTTGAAGCAGAAGGCGCAATTTTTAACTCTGAGACAGACACTGAAGTAATTGTCCATCTCGTGGAGCGCAACCTCTCTTCACAAAGCTCTTTGGCCGAAGCTGTTCAAAAAGCGCTCCAACAAATTGAAGGCGCGCATGGTATCGTCATCTTCTCATCCAGAGAACCCGACAGGCTCATTGCAGCTCGCATTGGCAACGCTGGTGGAGTGGTGATTGGTCTGGGCGAGGGTGAAAACTATGTAGCTTCTGATTTACCGGCCATTCTTGAACATACCCGCAAAGTCATCTTCCTAGATTCTCAACAGATGGCAGTGGTTACTAGGGATCGGGTCACCATTCAAACGTTGCAGGGTGAACCAATCGTCCCAATTGCTCACACCATCCCATGGGATCCCGTGGCAGCCGAAAAAGGGGAATATCGCCACTTCATGCAAAAGGAGATCCATGAACAAGTTCGTTCCCTAACGGACACTATTGCCGGGCGGGTTGATTTCCAAAACGGGCGCATCCATTTAGATGAGCTAAATCTCACACCAGAACTCGCTAAAACCATTCAAAAAATTTTCATCATTGCTTGCGGCACTGCTTCACATGCCGGATTAGTGGGGAAGATTCTAATCGAACGGATTGCCCGCATCCCGGTTGAAGTAGATATTGCTTCAGAGTTTCGTTACCGCGAGCCAATCGTGGACCCTAACTGTGTCACCATTGCCATCAGTCAATCCGGGGAAACTGCCGATACATTAGCCGCAATGGAAGAAGCTCGTAAACGCGGCTCGAAATTGTGGAGTATTGTCAACGCCATTGGTTCTCAAGCGATGCGCCTTGCCGATGGGTATATCTCTATGCAATGCGGCCCTGAGATTGGGGTTGCTTCGACCAAGGCGTATACTGCCCCTTTGGTCGACCTGTACATGCTTGCCATCCTTCTCGCCGATCTAAGAGGCAATCTATCGCCGACAACACGAAAACAATTGGTCAATGATTTACGAATGATCCCGAACCTGGCTGGTATCTGCCTGGATCGCGAAAGCGCCGTGATCGCAGTGGCAAAGGTCCTCCTGGAAACGTCAAATTGCCTGTATTTAGGGCGAGGTATCAACATGCCCACTGCGTACGAAGGCGCCTTAAAACTTAAAGAAATCTCCTATATCCATGCTGAAGCGTATCCAGCCGGGGAGATGAAACATGGTCCCATCGCTTTAATTGATAAGGAAATGCCGGTCATTGCGCTGATTCTCAAAGACCCGTGGTACGAAAAAATGTTCAGTCAGGTGGAGCAAGCCAAAGCGCGGGGCGGAACAGTGATCGCGGTTGCTACCGATGGCGATGATTTGATACCCAGCATTGCCGACCACATTCTTTGGGTGCCGCCTACACCCTGGTACCTGAGCCCGGTAACCGCAGTCATTCCCCTGCAACTGCTTGCCTACCATATTGCAGCTCTGCGGGGATTGGACGTGGATCAACCACGCAACCTGGCTAAATCCGTAACCGTGGAGTAACCTCTCAGGAACGAAACCACATACGACGCAGGATACTTAGGATCAAGACGGAAATCACCATGATAGGGACAGGGATGAAAAGAAGATCCGCCGGGTGAATTTTCGCCACGTCTGCTTCAACATCTCTGTCCTCACCCTTCCATCCACCAACAGGCACTTCTTGCGCCTTAGGGTTATCGAGACGAAAAACAGAGGCAATCTCCACATCCTGCAATTGCTCTTGATTCATCTCATGTCGTGGTTGAACGGGAGTCGGTTTGGGTTGCGGACGGGTTAAATAAGGTCTCGTTCCGTCTAAAACGGCAATAGCCTGAGGAATGAGGCGTTCGGTTTGGATATATGGTTTTCCCTGGCAAACTAGTTGGGTCGACAATCCCCCATCAAGCATCATCACCTTTGCAGCGCCAAACAACCGCAACGTCTCGGCTGCATCCTGTTGCCGGGCTGCTTGAGTGCTAAAAATCAGCAAGGTTTCATAGACACCGTCCAGGTTTTGATCGGCGATCCCGGCAAAGGTCCTTCCGACAAATTTTTGCGGACTTTTCCGCGCATCTTCAGCCAGGCCACCGAGGATATTTGGAGCGGTCGATTTTTGAAAATCTACTTTGGTCAACGGACGGATATTTACCTGATCTTTCCATATTTCGAGCATGAACTTTTGGTCGTTAAATTCCCCCTTCGAATACCCCCCACTGATAACCCTTCCGTTCACTTTTAGGGGAAATGGCAGTCGGGTAGGGTATTCGTACATGTAGAAAAACTGCCCATTGGTAACACAAAAAGCCCGACTCGTGTCTGCAAGGATTTCCTCCCAATATTGCAGAATCGAGCGCGAGTTAAGGCGAACATCCAATCCACCATAAACTCCAGAGCTAACCCCTTGATGAGAAACCTTTCCGTGCAAGAGGCGCACTTCTGCGCCTCGATCCAAACGAATCACCTGCACATAATCTGGATAACCGCTCGGATATTCCTTGCGATAAAGCTGTACTCCAACGGAAGAACGAATAAGGGCAAAACCCTGCGGAATCGGCTGGCTTGCAAGTGCCACTCGTGGCAATGCAAAGAAGAGAACGAACAGCAAAAGATACCCTACGGCGAACCGCATCGCCAGCAATCCAACCAAAAATTGGCTTTCGGAAACTCCGAGCTTGAGTCTAATCATAGGTAGAACAATTGTACTACAATCAAGCGAAAAATACCAGCCCAAAAAACCTTTATACCCTCCTTCGTTTTTTCTTTCAACCTAAAGTAAAATAAGGACAAATGGCTCGAAGTGATGCAATTCGCTGGAATCATCGCTATCAGGAGGTTGCAACCTTCGCACTGAGTGAACCGCGCTCATTGTTGCTTGAGGTTGCCGACTGGTTACCTCAAGGTGGCCTGGCACTGGACCTGGCAATGGGACTCGGGCAAAATGCGGCTTTCTTATTCCAAAAAGGGTTTAAGGTCATCGGCGTAGATATTTCGTTGATCGCCTTAAAGCAGGCGAAACTTCGCTTTCCGCAGATCACGGCCGTCTGTGCTGATTTAGAATGTTTCTCGTTGCCAGCCAATATCTTTGACGTAATCCTTAATTTTTACTTCCTGCAACGCTCTATTTGGGATTCGGTGCGAAAATGGCTCAAACCCAATGGTTTGCTCATTGTCGAAACGATGACGGTTGAGATGAAAGCATTGAAACCGGAAATTGAAGAGCGTTATCTTCTCCAGCCAGGAGAATTGAAAAAGTCCTTTTCCGATTTTGAGATCTTGCTTTATCGGGAGGGTTGGCGAGATCGAAACGGCAATCATCCCCGCGCAGTCGCCTCAATGGTAGCGCGCAAATCGGGTGTCTCAAGCTAGGAGGCGAACATGTGTGGACGATTTACCCTGACCACAGAACTAAGTGAACTCCAAAAAGCCTTTCCCTGGGCAGAGTTTCCTGCAGAGATGATCCCGCGTTATAACATCGCACCTTCTCAACCGGTAGCTGTCATTGCCAACCACAACCCAAAGCAAGTAGATTTTTTCCTGTGGGGTCTAATCCCCAACTGGGCAAAAGATCCCCAGATCGGCAATCGACTGATCAACGCACGGGCAGAAACTTTAACTCAAAAGCCTGCCTTTCGGGCTCCGTATCGTTATCGACGTTGTTTAATCCTTGCCGATGGCTTCTTCGAGTGGCAAAAGGAAGGAAAAACAAAAAGACCTTTCTTGATCCGCTTCAAAACCAGAATGCCCTTTGCCATGGCTGGACTCTGGGATCGCTGGCAAAGCCCGGATGGATCGGAAATCCTCTCCTGCACCATTATCACAACCGAGGCGAATGTTCTTGTCAAACCAATCCATGAGCGCATGCCGGTGATTCTCCCTTCTAGTGACCTTCAATTTTGGTTAGAAGCATGCGAAGCAGAATTCGCGCGGCTCAATTCTTTGCTCCAACCCTATCCGGCTACAGAAATGGAAGCTATCGCGGTTTCTCCTATCGTAAACAATCCTCATCAAGATCGACCTGAATGTATTCAACCGGTGTAATGGATTCAAAATGACTGTTGATTTGCGTTCCCCTCTTGCGGTTAGTTTGCAACCCCATCCCTATCGAGAGATTATCATCGATGCCATCAAAGCCGCCCTAAACGCTGTCAACGGTGAGCATGCCGTCCGCCGTTCTCTCTCTTTAGACGAAAATCGGCTATGGGTTGGAGAAAATTCCTATCCAATTCACCCCGAAGGACAAATTGCCCTCCTCGCAGTCGGAAAAGCTGCCCCTGCCATGGCGCGCGGAGCCAAAGCGAGCCTCGGCGAGCGAGTTACGAGCGGCCTAATCGTTACCAAGTTCCTGCCCGAAAATGAGCCGGTCGACTTTCCGGTTTTGCTAGGAGATCATCCTCTTCCCAAAAGACGCAGCTTACGCGCCGCTCAGGCAGTCGAGCGTTTTCTCAAACTGCTCACGCCCAAAGACACATTGCTTTGCCTGATCTCTGGCGGCGCATCGGCTTTGCTGACCTTTCCACGCCATCCTTTGCGCTTGCAAGACCTGCAAAGAACTACCCGACTTCTCTTACGTTGTGGAGCTAACATCCACGAATTAAATACTGTCCGCAAACACCTTGAACGCTTCAAGGGAGGAGGCGTTGTCCAAAGGGTGGATTCCGGGCAGGTCATCAGCCTGATCATTTCGGATGTCATTGGAGACTCCATTGAGGTCATCGGTTCCGGGTTGACTGCACCAGATCCAACTAGCTTTGAGGATGCCCTTTCCGTGATTGATCGTTACGACCTGCGCCATTCCATCCCCTCCAGGGTGCTGGAATACCTCTTGCAGGGCAGTCAAGGGATTCATCCTGAAACCTTAAAATCGCGGGATCCGCTCTTTGAAAAAGTAGCAAACCACATTATTGCCAGCAATCGTCATGCCTGTGAGGCAGCCCAGCAAAGTTTACAAAAAGCCGCAATCGAGACCTTGCACTTGACCTCATATCTGCAAGGCGAGGCGAGCCAGGTGGGACGCGTCTTTGCTGCCTTTGCCCGGCAACTCTGTGCAAACAGAAATCACTTGAGAGCTCCAATTTGCTGGATTGCCGGCGGTGAGACAACCGTCACCGTTCACGGAAATGGAATCGGGGGACGAAATTCTGAACTGGCATTGGGGGCTGCTTCAGAAATGCATGGATTAGATCACGCCCTGCTCATCACACTTGCCACGGATGGCGACGATGGCTTCAGTCCGGCAGCCGGGGCGGTGGTTAGCGGCTCAACAGTCAAGCGCGCCAACCAACTGGGCTTGCAACCCAATGATTTCCTGAGACGCAATGATTCCTACACGTTTTTCAACCATCTTCGGGACTGTATCTATATCACTCCAACTCAGACCAATGTCAATGATTTGATTTTCTTATTTATAGGTTGAACGATGTCGGCTGGTTATGTGAAGTTAGATTTAAAGGTGCTTCAGGAACGAGCTGAAGAAGCTCGCCAACATCTCGCCCATTGCGATCTATGTGGCTGGGAGTGTGGCATCAATCGGTTGGAAGGAAAGCTTGGCGTATGCAAGACCGCTGAAGGTGCCTGTATCAGCAGCTTTGGGCCGCATCACGGAGAAGAGCATCCTTTGCGGGGCTGGCGTGGCTCCGGGACAATCTTCTTCACCGGGTGCAATTTGCGCTGTCAGTATTGCCAAAATTATGAGATCAGCCAACTCTACCAAGGATCCCCGGTGACCCCATCCCAGTTGGCAGAGATTATGCTCCACCTGCAATCGATGGGTTGCCATAACATCAACCTGGTTTCCCCCTCGCATGTGATTGTCCCAATCTTACAAGCGCTCACCATCGCTCGCTCAAAGGGTCTCCAAATCCCCCTGGTTTATAACACCGGTGGTTATGATTCTCTGGCAGCTTTGAAGCTCTTGGAGGGAATTATCGATATCTACATGCCGGATATGAAATATAGCAACGCTAATCTATCCCGTAAGTATTCAAAAATCCCCAATTACCCTCAGATCAATCAACTGGCAGTTAAGGAAATGCACCGTCAGGTAGGTGACCTGGTATTGGATGAGCATGGGATCGCCCAAAGGGGGTTGTTGATTCGACACCTGGTTTTACCCAATGACATAGCCGGAAGCGAACAAATTCTGAAGTTCATTGCAGAGGAGATCTCTCCTAACACCTATCTGAACATCATGGATCAATATCGTCCTCTCTATCAGGCCAAACAATATCCGGAGATCAATCGCGGCATTACCTCTAAGGAATATCGTCAGGTCATTGAGCTGGCGAAGTCGCTTGGCTTAAATCGGCTAGACTGAGTCAACTTGTATCTTGACATGATTGAACAAAATGGTAAACTAAAACCAATGAGATTATCCATTTCCCCGAGCAAACTCTCCCCGTTCCCGCCTACCCGAAAACCCTGACTTGGCTTTCGGCTTCTGAGAGTTTGCCGGCAAAAGTCGATAATAACTGCCCTCTGGAGCGAAAGCCACAGAGGGCAATTTTTATACCACCTTTAGGAGGATGCTGTGAGAGTATCGCAATTATTCAATGTCACCTTACGAGAAGCACCCGCTGAAGCTGAGGTTGCCAGCCATCAACTTCTAGTACGGGCCGGTTTTATTCGTCAGCTTGCTGCAGGCATCTTCAGCTACCTGCCGCTGGGTAGAAGAACGTTGACCAAGATCGAAAACATCATGCGGGAGGAGATGAATGCCATTGGGGGACAAGAAATGACCATGCCGGTTGTGCATCCAGCCGACATCTGGAAAGAGACCCAACGCTGGTATCAAATCGGCAGTGAGATGGGCCGCTTTAAGGACAAGAACAATCGTGATATGGTCTTGGCAATGACCCACGAGGAGGTTGTGGCAGATATTGTCCGCAAGGATATTCGCTCCTATCGCCAGCTTCCGCGCTTGATTTACCATATTCAAACCAAATGGCGCGATGACCCGCGTCCACGGGCAGGGTTAATTCGGGTGCGGGAGTTTACCATGAAGGACAGCTATAGTCTGGATGCGGATTGGGAAGGCCTGGACAAGCAATATCGCGCCCACTATCAGGCTTATTTCAATATCTTTCACCGCTGTGGCATCCCCGTGATTGCTGTAAAGTCCGACGTAGGCATGATGGGCGGGCAAATGGCGCATGAATATATGTATCTGACCCCTATCGGTGAAGATACGCTTGTGTTGTGCGATAACTGCGGCTATTCTGCTAATCGCCAGATCGCCTTCTTCAAGAAAACTCCCCCGCCACCCGAAGAACCTCTCCCTGCCGAAAAAGTTTATACCCCGGATGCCAAGACCATTGAAGCCCTGGCTAACTATCTGCAAGTCCCCAAACAGAAGACTGCCAAAGCCGTATTCCTGATGGCAACTTTACCCGCCGAGGAGGGAGAGTATCAAGACACCTTCATTTTTGCCATTGTGCGCGGCGATATGGAACTTAATGAAACCAAACTTGCCAATACCTTAAAGGCAAAAGAGCTGCGCCCTGCTACTGAAGAAGAAATTCTTGCCACCGGCGCTGTGCCTGGCTACGCTTCACCCGTTGGGTTAAAGGATGTTCTAGTGGTGGTAGATGATCTCATTCCGCAATCTCCCAACCTGGTCGCCGGGGCAAACGAGGAAGGTTACCACCTCAGAAACGTCAATTATGGGCGGGATTATCAAGCGAATATTGTAGCTGACATCACCGCTGCCCAAGACGGCGATGCCTGTATCCGTTGTGGCGCTCCATTGCGGACGGCGCGCGGGGTTGAAGTGGGCAATATCTTCAAGCTGGGGACGCGTTATTCGGATGCAATGGGTTGCACTTTTCTCGATAAGGATGGTGTGGAAAAGCCCATCATCATGGGCTCGTATGGCATCGGCAGCGGTCGCTTAATGGCTTGTATTGCCGAAGAGCATCATGACGAACAGGGCTTAATCTGGCCTATAACGGTTGCTCCGTACGAAGTTGAAATCGTCTCACTCGGTGGTCAACAAATCGAAAAAGTTCAACAGGTCGCGGACAATCTCTATCATGAATTACAGAGCCAGGGCATTGAGGTGTTATATGATGACCGCGATGAAAGCCCTGGCGTGAAATTTATGGACGCAGATTTGATTGGCATCCCTATCCGCCTCACGGTGAGCGAACGAACAACCCAGCAAAATGCCGTCGAATTCAAACGGCGTGATCAGAGTGAAAAACGGCTGGTGCCTCTCACGGAGGTCTACACCTGCGTTAGGCAAGAGATCGAACTTCTTTATCAAGCCATTCAAGCCAAAGTCGTCGAAGTACCCTTCGAAGGATAAGTCTCGGCTAGAAAATCTCTGACAAAGCCAAATCGGGCAGGACAGCCGCAAATGGTTGTCCTGCTTTTTCTTTTGCGACCAGAGATATGGAACAGAAATGACAACCACGCCTATAACTTTTGAAAGCCACACCTTACAAAATTTTTAACTCCCCTATGGCATTTTGTGAATAAAATCCAACTATCGACCAATCGATCGATTACTTTTCTTAAAAGAGAGGTAACTCTATGCCAAACGAAAAGCCAACTTTAACCTTTGGACATTTGAAAATCACCGACCATTTGTTGCTGGGAATAGCCAAAGAACACCATACCGATGGGACTGCTCCGTATAAATACTTTCAACTGGAAACCAAAGCCTATCGCGGTTGGAATCCGCTGGCAGATGACCTGAAAGCCGGGAATCTGGACGGGGCGTTCATTTTGGCGCCCCTTGCCATGGAGATCTTCTATTCCAATCAGAGTATTCAAATGGTGCTGCAAGCCCATAAATCCGGCAGTATTGTCATTAAGAATCGTCGCGCTAATATAGAACGGGTGGAAGATTTCAAAGGCAAAAACGTACTCATCCCTCACTACCTTTCGGTACATCATTTGTTGTTCGACCGTATGCTTCGAGAAAGCGGCCTGGAAATCGGACCGGGGAAAGATGTCATTCTGGATGTCGTTGCGCCATCCGATATCCCGGAGATCATCGAATGGGATGAGAAAGGTCAGGTCGGTGGCTTTATTGTTGCCGAACCATTTGGAACTCAAGTGGTCAAAGCCGGATATGGAGATGAATTTGCCCTTTCCAAGGATCTTTGGCCTAATCATCCTTGTTGTGTGGTCGTCATCAAAAAAGAGGTAGTTGAGAAATATTCGGATGCCGTGTACGAATTTACGAATAGTTTAGTGGAAGCTGGTCACTTTGTCGAAAGCCAACCCGATCAGGCCGCCCAGATCGGCTCAAAATTCCTCGATCAAAGCCTGGATGTGATCAAAACCGTTCTGACCATCCCTAAAGATCGCGTGACTTATGCCGAACTTAAACCAGTGATCGATGATTTCGAATACATGCAAACCTACCTGACAACCCAGATTAAGGCGATGTCCGACAAAATCGATCTCGAAAAATTCATCGACTATCGCTTTGCTGAGGAAGCCAAAGCCCAATAGGAGGTGCAGGTGAACGAATACCTGATTGAAGTCGAAGAACTGGTTGAACTGCTGGACACCAAACCCGTAGTGCTGGTTGACACCCGTGATCCAGACGACTATGAGGAAATCCATCTCCCCAATGCCATTCATGTGTACGACATCTTCACTTACTTATGCACTCGAGGTAACGGTGGCTTTCCCGCCATGGTTAACCATTTCACCCGTTTGTTTAGCAAAATTGGCTTGAAGCCATCCGATACAGTAGTGGTTTATGAAGACGCCATGGACAACGGCTACGGACGTTCTTGTCAGGGTTGGACAATTTTGAAATATCTTGGCGTCTCGGATGTGCATGTGTTGCATGGCGGACTGCGTGCCTGGTTGAAAGCCGGCCTGCCAACTACGCATGAGGTACCGGAAAGGAAAAGCTCACCCTTCACGCCCACCCTCAACAACGATCATCTCATCACGGCTGAAGAAGTGGTGTCAGCCATTCACAATCCAGATATTCAAATCGTAGACTGCCGGGACTATGCAGAGTGGATCGGGGCAAACTCTTCTCCGTACGGTTACGATTACTGTCCCCGCAAAGGCCGTATCCCCAACGCCAGGTGGATCGAATGGTATCGAATGATGAAGATCCGCGAGGGCATTCCCTGGTTCAAAGATCCGGAAGAGATCATTGAGGTGTGCGCGTCTGCCGGCATTACCCCCGCAAAGCCGGTATATCTCTATTGTTTCAAAGGCGCACGGACTTCTAATATGTATATTGCCTTAAAGCTGGCAGGGTTTCCAACCGTCAAGAATTATTTCAGCTCCTGGAACGAGTGGTCGCGAGACTTTTCTCTGCCCATCGAAGATGGTTACCCTAAAGCGTGATCCTAATGCAGACTTCCGAAGTCGGTACTAACTTCGGAAGTCTGCTGAATCGTTTTCCTCACCGGGTGTTGGATATGAGATTTACAGAAAGCTCTCCATCTCTATGTTGGAGTGCGACGAAATTTAACCCATCTTGAAGAATTGGGTTAATTTCATTGCCAGATTAAGGTCGCCGGCTAATTTCAGCTTTCCCTGCATGAAATATTGCATTCCATTTGCTTTGCCGGTCAGCACATCTTTGAAATCCTGGGCATCTGCGGTCAAAGTCATCGTGGGATTCTCAGCCACTCCGCTAGCCACGGTGCAAGTACCATCCTTGATGGTGATAATGTAATCACCGCCTTCTTCCCCGGTGAGGTGATACTGGATTACCGCATTCACTCCTTGAGCTTTCTCGGGTAAAAACGCCTTTGGATGATTATCAATGAGTTGTTGAACGGTTAATTCTGCCATTTTCTACTCCTTTCAATTGGGAAGATTTTCAAAAATACCGGCTGCGCCCATTCCACCGCCGATACACATGGTTACCATTCCAAATTGTACATCACGCCGTTTCATTTCGTAGATCAGTTGCGTGGTTAACTTGGCTCCGGTGCAACCCAAAGGATGACCTAAAGCAATCGCTCCGCCATTTACATTCACGATTTCGGGGTTCAAATTCAGCTCTCGAATGACTGCTAAGGACTGAGCAGCAAAAGCTTCATTGAGCTCAATCAATCCAATCTCCTCAAGGCTCAAACCTGCCAGCTTTAGCGCTTTCGGTACGGCAACCACCGGTCCGATACCCATAATTTCCGGAGGCACGCCACCGACAGCAAAGGAAACAAACCTTACTAATGGTTTGATTCCCAACATCTCAGCTTTAGCCTGGGACATGATGATCACGGCTGCTGCCCCATCCGACATTTGGGAGGAGTTGCCGGCCGTCACCGTCCCCCCTTCCTTGAAAGCTGGCTTAAGCTTGGCTAATGCTTCCAGACTGGTATCTGCGCGCGGACCTTCATCCACTTTGAAGACAAAGGTATTGGTAACAGGTTTTCCATCTGTGCCTACCTCAACGTTCGTCACCTCGATGGGCACAATTTGCGATTCGAAAGAGCCTTGTTCAATGGCATGAATCGCTTTTTGATGGCTCTGTAAGGCAAATTGATCCTGATCCTGGCGCGTTATGCCATATTTGGCTGCCACATTCTCGGCTGTCAACCCCATGTTGGTAAAAGCTTCGGGGTGATACTGGGCTAAATAGGGGGTAGGCGAAAACTTGAAGCCGGTCATTGGCACCATGCTCATCGATTCCAAGCCACCGGCAATTGCCACATCTAACTGCCCGGCCATGATGGCATAAGCAGCATGGGCGATGCTTTGCAAACCAGAGGAACAAAAGCGATTGATCGTCTCCGCAGCAACCGAAGCAGGCAATCCGGCTCTCAAACCCACCAAACGCGCCACATTCATCCCTTGCTCTCCTTCCGGGAATGCGCACCCGAAAATTAAGTCCTCAATCATCTCAGGTTTAAGGGCTGGTACGCGTTGGAATAAATCGTGAATGACCGCAGCCGCTAAATCATCCGGCCGGGTGGTTGCCAAACTACCCCGTTTGGCTTTCCCAACCGCCGTCCGAGCAGCCGCTACGATGACCGGTGTTCGAAATTTATCTTTTACAGCCATTCTGGACTCTCCTTTCCTACCTTCACCTAATTCCGCAACGGCTTACCCGTCTGAAGCATGTGCCATAAACGCTGTTGGGTCTTTTCTTCGCCGCATAGGGAGAGAAATGCTTCCCTCTCTAAATCAAGGAAGTATTGTTCATCCACCCAAGTCGGACGGCTCAATTCCCCTCCACACATCACATACGCCAGTTTTTCACCGATTAAGCGCTCATGGTCGGTAATATAACCGCCCTGGTTCATCATATAAACCCCAACCCGCATGGCAGCCAGGGCATCCCGACCGGCAGCATAGAGTTTCTCCGGCAAAGGTGGGCGATAACCATCGGCGGCTAGATGAAGCACTTCGCGTTTTGCCTCCGCAAGGAGATGGCTGCGATTCATGACCACCCGATCGGATTGGGTCAGAAAGCCAAACTGGCGCGCTTCCTCGGCGCTAGTAGCTACTTTTGCCAATCCGATGGTCTCAAAGATACGTTGTAAGAAAGGCAACGCCTCGGCGTTTTGGGTTCGCATGGGCGGGGTCAAAATGCGCCGCACTAACTCCTTGGTGCCTCCCCCAGCCGGGATTACGCCAACGCCGATCTCAACCAGACCGCTATAAAGTTCGGCATGAGCCACAACGCGGTTACCATGCATCATAACTTCACAACCACCCCCGATAGCCAGACCGGCTGGCGCAATCACAACCGGTTTAGAAAAGTAGCGCATCCGCATGTTCATGCTCTGCATTTTGCGTACCGCAGCCTCCAGTGTCTCCCACATACCACTCTGAGCTGCCATGACAATCATAAAGATATTTGCCCCAGCCGAAAATTGTTCCGCATCGTTACCGATAACAATCCCTTCATAATCTTTCTCCGCCAGGTCCATGGCTTCAAGAATCATATTGAAAATATCGTCATCCAGGGCATTAACCTTGGTATGAAATTCCACGCACAAAACACCATCACCTAAATCAATCAAACTTGCACCTGGGTTGACTTTGAGCTGTTTGCCAGCGCTTATCTGTTCGGCAAGGATGATAGTAGCTGGATTGGGAGGGATGTGCTCATAGGCTTTCTTCGCCGGATGGTACACTCCGATTTTTCTCCCATTCTCCATCTGATAAAAGGTCGAGAATCCATTGGCAAGCATTTCATCCACCCAGGGAGCAGGTGGAAAGCCAGCTTCCTTCATCGCTTGGACAGTTTCGGCTACGCCGAGCAAATCCCAGGTTTCAAATGGACCTGCCTCTCGTCCAAAGCCCCAACGCATGGCGTCGTCAATCGGTTTTGGCGTATCGGCAATTTCGGGAATGCGCTCCGAGGCATAGGCAAGGCTTTGGTAGGTCAATGCCCGTACCAACTGTCCTGCTCGATCTTGAGCCCCAATCAGGGTTTTCAATCGCTTGCCTAAATCTTCCTCATCCTTCACTTTTCCGATCGACTCCAAGCGCGGTTTCTGGGGTGGCTCATATTCTAAGGTTTTTAGATTGAGCGACCAGAACTCTTTCGTACCATCCGGCTGACGAACTTCCTTATAAAACCCCTGCTTTGCCTTATTGCCTAAACGCCCTTCGGAAACCAGGGTGCGGATCAACCGATTGACCCGATCAGAGTTGAGATACTTTTGCGCATGGGTATCGTGGGGAATTGCTGGAGCCAGATTGCGGCCAACATGCTCCCAAACGTCTATCCCTACCAGGTCCATTAATCGAAATGTGGCCGTTTTTGGATTGCCAATCGGAGGTCCGGTGATAGCATCCACTTCTTCAACCGTATACTCGTTTTCCAGGATGTAATCTAAGGCAAAAGCTGCCGAGCCAAATGCAATCCGATTGGCGATAAAGTTTGGCGTATCTTTGCAGAGTACAATCCCTTTGCCTAGATGATACTCACCGAAATGGCTGATAAACTCAACCACTTCTGGCAAGGTATCCTGGGTTGGAATAACTTCGAGCAGTTTAAGATAGCGGGGCGGGTTAAAGAAATGCGTGCCGAGAAAATGCTTGCGAAAGCTCTCGCTTCGTCCTTCGGCAATCGAGGTCACCGGAATGCCAGAGGTGTTCGTGCTAACAATGGCGCAGGGAGAACGGACCTGATCAATCCGCTCCATCAACTGACGCTTGATCGTCAGGTTCTCAATAACGACTTCAATGATCCAATCGGCCTGAGAGACGCAATCGAAATCATCCTCCAGATTACCCAGGCGCACCAAACTGGCATGATCATCGGTAAAAAAGCTAGCCGGCCGAGATTTCCGAGCACGTTCAAACCCGTCGCGCACGATTCGGTTGCGCACTTCGGGGCTGGTTAAACTTAAGCCCCTGGCTTCCTCCTCAGGTGTCAAACGATCCGGCACAATATCCAACAGGGTCACACGCACACCGGCATTTGCCAAATGGGCAGCGATGGCTGCCCCCATGGTACCGGCGCCAATTACAACCGATTGCTTAATGTGGTATTTCATCGCGCCTCCTTCCATTTCTAACGCAATTCTCGTCCGGTGTAACCGAGAATATTGCGCGCAACCACCAAGCGATTAATTTGGCCAGTACCTTCATAAATGTCGGTGATCTTGGCATCGCGGAACCATTTTTCTAAAAGAGTATCCCGCGAGTAACCAATTGGCCCCATTAACTCCAGGGCGCGTTGGGTGATCTTCGTAACCACATCCCCGGCGCGTAGTTTTGCCATCGAAGCCTCTAAAGGATTTGGTTTACGATTATCTGCCATCCAGACTGCTTTGATCACCAAAAGCCATGCAGATCTCAGCATCACTTCCATGTCAATAATTTCTCTTTCGATGTTGGTCAGTTTGGAACGGGGCAATCCATAGCGAATCTCAATTCCTTGTTTGGCAAGCAATTCCTTAACTAACTCCACCGTCGCCCGGGCTACACCCACGCCAGTAGCAGCAACCAGGGGACGCGTCGCATCAAAAGTTGCCATAGCGCCTTTAAATCCCTTACTGGTATCAGGCTGAACTTCCGGGCTACCCAAAATATTTTCAAATGGCACTCGGGCATCCTGCAAGACAATGGAAGCCGTATCACTTGCCCGAATGCCCATCTTGTGCTCCAATTTGGTAACTTTTACGCCCGGCGTTCCAGCTTCGACCACAAAAGAACGCATCCCGGCTCGTCCAGCGCTGGGGTCGATCGTCGCCCAAACTACCACAAAGCCATTGCTCTCCTCGAGAGATTTCTGCCCGGCGGTAACGAAGATCTTTTCGCCGTTTAGCACCCATTCATTGGTATTTTTGTCTAAAACGGCTGTGGTGCGAATGGCAGACGTATCCGAGCCGCAATGGGGTTCGGTCATCGCCATGGCAGCAAAAACCGGCTTCTCTTCGCGAAAGCGCGCCAAGAATTTCTGCTTTTGTTCTGGCGTGCCAGCAGCTTCCACCGCCGCAGCCCCTAGACCTCCACCAGGCGTACAAAGATAGATACCAACATCCCCCCACGAAAGCATCTCCAACATGAAGGCAAGCATTTGATAGCCAATCGGTGGCCGTTTTTCTGTTTCTTTCTTCTCTTCTGTTTCCTCTCCTTCTTTTTTCTTCTCCGCTGGTGGGGCCAAAGATCCCGCTCCGGTAGCACGCATCGCCATGTGCATAAAATTGATGTAATCCCACGGAATTTCGTGTTCATGCTCGTCAAAGTAACGCGAGACGGGGCGCATCATATTTTCAGCCACCGTCTGCAGGACGTAGCTCTGTTGAGCAATCGGTTTCGGCATCTCAAATTCAATCATCGCTGACCATCCTTTCCTAAATCATTCCTAAACCGGTTAGCGTTGCAAAGCCGCGCCCATTGCGCATCCATAATTCGACCGGGTGTTCACGAATGTAACCATGCCCTCCTAAGACCTGGACTGCCCGATCCGTAACCATCATCGCCATGTCCATGGCGCCAATGTGCGCTAAATAGGCTTGTTTGCTGGCGCCTTCCTTGTTATTATCTAACATCCAGGCTGCTTCCCAGGTCAGCAAGCGGATGGCTTCGATCTCGGTTGCCATCTCAGCCAGCATAAACGCAATGGCTTGCTTTTGAGCAACTTTGACTCCAAAGACCTCCCGTTCTTTGGCATAATCCCGGGAATATTCAAAGGCTGCTCGACTGACCCCGATTGCCATCGCTGCCATGGCCAGGTGCATCGAGTCGAATATCGGCGCAGGATCATGCCCTTCCGGGCCACCCAGGCGTCGCTCAGCCGGCACGCCGACATCCTCCAAGGTAACTTTGTAAATCGGCAGGGCATTGATGCCCATTGTCTTCTGACGCTCCCCGATGATTACCCCCGAAGCGTTGCGGTCAACAATAAACCCTTGTGTTTTGCCATCCAGACTGGCATAGACGATTAGTTGTTCAGCTTCATTGGCGAATGGCACATAAATTTTCTCTCCCCGCAGGATGTACCCACCATTTTTCTTTTCCGCAGTGGTGCGCATCTCTAGCAAATCAAAGTCGAAAAAGGGTTCAATGCAGGCTGCAGTGTACGGCTGCCATTCCCCTTCGGCTATGGGCGGCAGATAGGTTTGTTTTTGCTCTTCGCTTCCACAGGCAAGGATGGGTAAAGCAAACAGGGCTGGGGTCAACACAGCTAAGGTTGCGGCGAAATCGCCGTAAGCCATTTCCTCCGCAGCGAGAACGCCGGTTAATACCGAATGTTCGCCAAAGCCTCCATAGGCTTCTGGAATCGAGGCTTGCAAGACCCCCAGCTCCCATCCCTTCTCGATGACCTCTTTCGGATAGCCAGCCTCCTCATCGGCGTCATGTGCTTTGCGCCTTAAGTCATTGACAGCAAAGCGGTTGATGGCATCGATCAACATTTTTTGTTCTTCAGAGGGTTCAAACGAATACATAGGACACTCCTTTTCTTTCGCTGTTTCCGTTCTTCCGTACGGAATAAAACATCCTCCTCCCAAGGGAACTTTATATGCGGCGATAGCGGATTGGAACAACCCGATGCGTATTCTCTAAATCTTCCAGATTGGCGATTTCGAGCAGGCCGCGTTGATACAGGTATTCCATATGAGCGCCGGTTTCCTCCAGGGCAAGTAAAACATTGTAGCCCGTCACCTCCCCAAATAATTTGTGCGAGACCTCCGAAATGGTATGCGGTTGTTGCAAAATTTCCAAAACTTTTGCTAATCTCTCCTGATGCACCTCCCGAATTTCTTGAATGCGTCTGGGCAAATCAGTTATCGGAGCTCCATGGCCGCCTAAAGTGATTTCCACATCGCTCGCCCACCTTTCTAGCTTCGTCAAGGATTCAAGGTAATGCCCCAGTCCTGTATAATGGGTCAACCGCTCAGGGGCTTGATGTGGACTGATATGACTTAGAACCATATCTCCACTAAAAAGTACATTATCCAGCTTCAAAACCACGTGACCTGCGCAATGACCCGGCACATGCAGCACTTGAAAGCGACCAATGTGGAAATTTTCTGCTTCGTAGGTGCGATCAACCGTAATGGAGCGTCCCAGGCTTTTGGTGATTCGATAAAGTTCAAGACAACGCTCCCTTAAGGTGTCACTTGTTCCAGCTTCCACCAAAAACTCTTCTAAATGTTTCGAAACGACTACAATCCGTTCTTCATAGTTGGTCAGGTTGCGAAGATCCAGTTCATGGATAACCACCTGGGCAGAAGTTTGCTCACGCAGTTGAACACAACCGCCAAAGTGATCGATATGGCCATGGGTGATCAAAATCCGATTCAATTGCGAAAGGTCCACTTCTTGACCAAGCAGCTCGCCTGCAGCTTTTAGGCCCGCAATAAGATTCTGGTTGGAGTCGGGCATGCCCGAGCCGCTGTCAATCAAGGTGAAATTCAGATGGTTCTCCTCTTCAGCCGCTACAAGATAAGCAAAGCCACGCAATATGGGAAAAAGCTGCAAGGGAATGGAGAAGACTCTTGCCCCCCCAGAGGTACGAAACTCCTTTAACATAAAATCCTCAGTCATCTTCGCTCTTTCGCCTTTTCAAACCCAGCACAAAAAGGTTCGCACATTCCTGTGCCAGTTGAGCTGGAGTTAGCGGGCCGTCTTCGCGATACCAGGTGATCGTCCAATTCATCACCCCTAAGAGAAAGCGGGAAACAAGGGCAACATCTGAAACCACAAAGACGCCTTGCTCGGCCCCCTCGACCAAGAGATTGCGCCAAAGAGATTCATACTGATTGCGACGCCGGATGTGCCGCTGACGGTATTCTGGCTCTAGGGAACGATACTCTAACAGCAACACCGAGGATAAATCCCGCTCTTCCAGCATGATCTGAAGATAAACAAGCATCGCCTGACGCAGCTTTTCCTCGGGTGCCAAATCCATTGCCAGAACCTTTTCCATCCCTTCGATCAACAAATCCAGCGCTCGATCCAGAAGAGCCAGCAGAATGTCTTGTTTACTATTAACGTGATGATAGAGGCTGGCTTTTTGCAGCTTGACCGCATCGGCTATCTCCTGCATTGAAGCGGCATGATAGCCTTTTTGGCGGAAGATTTGCGCCGCGGCTTCAAGGATTTCGTCGCGAGTCATGAGAGATACCTACCGACCGTTCGGTAGCTTAAGCATAGCAAACTTAATGAAGGTTGTCAAGTTAAGAGCACATGAGAAAATATCTACTCGCTGTTCTCAGTTAAAACGATCAGGGGGTCGATTGCCCGAAATTCTCCAGATGTCCGCCATCTAAGGTAGGTTTGACGCTCTTCTTGGGAAGCTGAGCTGACATAGTATGCCATGCTCGGAAAGATTTGACCTTCTTCTCCAATTCTGATTTCTAGGTGAAGATGAGCAACGCCGGCGTTTCCCGACTTCCCTACGATTCCAATCAACTGACAACTCGAAATCGCTTCTCCAATCCCGGATGGATAAAGCTCAGCCAGATGCGCATACAACACATAGAGCGACTCGCCCTGGCCTAGTTCTAGACTCTCCCTTAACCAGGATGGCACAAGCAAGGCAGGTGTTTCGGTCATTAAGGCATTGCCATAAGGAAAGCGATCCAGAATCAAAGCAGCAACTTTACCGCCTAGGATCGCTTGAACACCATCGCCAGCAATCGATTCGCGCCCAAATTTTCGGTAGTAAGCAAAATCCACTCCCTGGTGACGACCATCCTGCCCTGGTGGCGGTGGATGAAAACCATCGGAAACAATCCCACTGAGCTCACTACGCCCTGCAGAAACAAGCGGGGAACAAATTTCGCTTTCCGGGATTGGGGTCGGAGAAGGCTCAATTGGGGGAAGAGAGGTCGCCGTCAGAGTTGGACGTAAGGTTAAAGGATTCGGTTGTCTTTGGGAGATTGGGGTACTGAAAAGTTCGGCAGTTGTCGGGCTCGGGACAAGAAGATCATGCGCTTGAGAAATGCTTTGTCGATTAGAACAACCCGGCAACACAGCCATGAATGCACACAAAAGAAAGCAAGCCAGAATCCAATCTGAAGATTTTGCCCTCCACTTGTCAGATTGCTTCGATTTCCCCGAGGATAAAAAGTAATCACCCATAAACCTTTACTGAACGATGTCTATCTTATCATGATTGATTCTATCGAGATTAAGCATGCTCAAAAACACCTCAGATAGAGCCACTAACAATATGTCTCAGAGGCAAGATACCCTACCGTATGCATACGAGTTATTCAAAGAAAACGCTTCCGAAGGAAAATCTTGTTTTTGCGCTTGTCAGAATAATCTTATTGCGCTATAATGCTGCTTGAGTTCGGGGCGTGGCGCAGACCGGCTAGCGCGCTTGCATGGGGTGCAAGAGGCCCTGGGTTCAAATCCCAGCGCCCCGACTAGAAAGGGATAATTTTCACTCCTTCGTGAAGGTAAACATCCCCTCGACGCCTGAGGGGATATTTCGATAAAGAAACCCCTTCAGCAAGTAAGTAGAGATGTAGTTGCATCCAAGCCTGTAGATTAATCCTCCTCGTCCTCCTCTAAAACAGTGAAGCCGATCTTCACGGTTACTTGCCACTGGCCAACGTGATCCTCGTCAATGCGGCCGCGAATCTCGACCACTTCCAACCATTTCATCTCCCGCACCGTCTTGGCTGCCCGTTTGATGGCATTCTGGACGGCATCATCAACACTCACTGGAGAAGTGCCAGTTATTTCAATCATTTTATAAACTGGATTGGACATCTTTACTCCTCTCTCAATGCAGAATAAGGTTATCTTCATTTTACTCGAAAATCCTCCCCTTTGAAGATGGTTGTCGTTTGTTTTGGGTGACAGAAATTCTCAGGCAAACCTAAAGAAATGCAGATGCCCGGGTGAGGGGGGCACCCGGACATCTGCAAGTTAAATATAGCATAAAATATCAAAAAAATCAAGCAAATTATAAAAAAAATTCTCATTGGTTTTTTCCTTGTGTAAATTGACACTTATTGGTAAAATCTTAACTTAAGTACTCCCGATTCCGTCCGTCATTCACGTCAGGGAGAAACTTAGAGACAAACATGAACCATTTCGAAAGGAGGTGCGAAAAAAATAAATCCTTCTCAACCTCATCTACCGATAAATCAATTTTCGAACGATCTAAATTATCCTTGGAGGAGCTTGAAGATGTCAAAAAGATTCCTATTCATCATTAGCATTCTAATTGTATTGAGCTTAACTTTGGGTGCCTGTGCACAGCCTAAGCCAACCACCCTCAAAGTTGCTATCCTGGCGCCGTTGAGCGGTGCCGTTCCGACCTTTGGTGTTTCGACCCGCGATGGCGCTTTGCTCGCAATTAAGGAATGGAATGCCAAGGGTGGTGTCTTGGGACGCCAGATCGAGGCCGTCGTTGAGGACAGCCAATGCGAAGCTGATCCAGCGGTGAACGCTGCCAATAAAGTCATCAACCAGGATGGCGTGAAATTCATCGTTGGAGAAGTTTGTTCCAAGGCTTCAATCCCGGTCTCAGAAATCGCTGAAGAAAAAGGCATTGTACAGATTAGTCCCACTTCAACAAACCCCAACGTCACCCTGAAAGCTGATGGAAGCACCAAGCAATACGTCTTTCGCGCTTGCTTCATCGATCCTTTCCAGGGCTTGGTTGGAGCTTCGTTCGCTATTAATGAACTAGGCGCAAAGACCGCTTTCATTATCCTCGATCAGGGTAACGACTACGTCCGCGGCCTGGCAGAAAACTTTGAGGAAGCATTCACCGAAAAAGGCGGCCAAATTGTCGGCAAGGAGACCTACACCTCGCAGGATACCGACTTCTCCGCTATTCTGGCTAAGGTTGCCGAAGCCAAACCCGATGTCGTCTATCTGCCGGATTACTACAATATCGTCAATCTCGTTACTGCCCAGGCTAAAGAGAAAGGCATTACCGCTCCCTTCCTCGGTGGCGATGGTTGGGACTCAGCAGAGCTCGATCGCGCTGCTGCAGATGGTGGCTATTTCACCAACCATTATTCTGAACAAGATACCCGTGAGATCGTGCAACAGTGGGTGAAGAACTATCAGGCCGAATACGGTTCGGTGCCTGACGCGCTGGCAACCCTTGCTTACGATGCCATGAATCTCCTCCTGGCTGCTATCCAAAACGCTGGTGTGGATGATCCCGCCAAAGTAAAGGATGCTATGGCAGCCATCAAATGGGAAGCTGTTTCGGGAACCATTACGTTCGATCAGTATCATAACCCGATCAAGTCAGCCGTCATCCTTCAGGTTAAAGACGGGCAGGTCAAGTACGTTACCACCGTTGCACCATAGAGTTGCTTAGCCTTAAAGGGGGGCGAGGGTTCGCCCCCCAAATCCTGTCATGCAGGAATGGAACATGAACGATGAACAAATGACCTTAATGCAGCGCATCATCAAGGGTAAGTGGATTGGAAAAGGTTTTTTAGCACTTTTAGCACTAGCGATTATCTGGTGGGTTGGGGGGAAAGCGGTACAAAGTCCCTCTTTATTTTTTCAACAAATTATCAATGGCATTCAATTAGGATTTGTTTACGCCCTCATCGCGCTTGGCTACACTATGGTGTATGGGATTGTCCGCCTGATCAATTTCGCCCATGGTGATGTTTTTATGTTTGGCGCCTTTGTCAGCTATTTCTCGATAGCCCTGTTTCAACTCCACTTATGGCCAGTTCGGACATTTCCAACAATTCCCCCCATTATCGGGATTGTCATCGGAACGATCTCGGTCATTCTTCTCTCTATGGTCTCGTGCGCCATCCTAGCCATGACCATTGAGAAGATCGCCTACAAGCCATTGCGCGATGCCCCCCGAATCTCTGCTTTAATTACTGCTATCGGTGTTTCGTTTTTCCTCGAATATTTCGGTGCCTTGCCGTTTGTCTTTACCCCCAATTTCATCACCTATAAACGGCCCTTTGAAATCGTTACCTGGTATATTCAAGGCGGCATTCACCGTTTGGAAGCTGGCGCTGAAGCTCCACCGGGTAGCGTGATTTTCTCCAATGTTCTGATCATCATCATTCTGGTTGCAATCCTTCTGGTGATCGGATTAAATTACATCGTGCGTCGCACCAAAATCGGTAAAGCCATGCGAGCAACCGCCTATGATAAGCCGACTTCCCGATTGATGGGTATCAATGTGGATAGCATCATCACGACAACTTTTGCCATCGGCGCTTCCCTAGCCGGCGCAGCGGGAGTTCTGTATGCAACCGCCTATCCCCAGGTAGTGTTCTGGATGGGAATCATTCCGGGTCTAAAATCCTTCGTTGCCGCTGTTTTGGGTGGTATTGGTAGCATTCCTGGGGCATTCGTTGGCGCTCTGATCATGGGGCAAGCAGAAGTCATTTCGGCGGGATATATCTCAACCCCCATGCGCGATGCCGTAGCGTTTACGATCTTGATTCTGGTGCTCTTAATTCGCCCAACCGGCATTTTTGGCGAACCCGAGCGCGAGAAAGCCTAAGGAGGAGAAATCATGAAAATCGATCGTCAAACGCTCGGTTTCTGGATTGTTCTTTTGGGGCTCATCATCCTCGTCCAGGTTCTCGTCAGTATAGGTATCTTGAGCCCCTTCTGGGAGACCTTACTGAAAATTGGCGCCGTGATGTCTATCGTGAGTCTTGGGTTAAACCTCATCTATGGCTTCAACGGCCAGTTTTCGCTGGGCCAATGGGGTTTTTATGCCATTGGCGCCTATGCTGCTGCAGATGTGACCTATCGCTGGGCACAAATGAAAAATGCTTCCGGGCTAATGGTCTTGTCTCTGGTAGTCCTTCTGGTAGGAGTAGCGCTGTTCTTAATTGCCAAACTGGTCAGCCGTATGCGTGGCTTAGACCCACTCTCAGCGTTTGCCCTTTATATCATCGGCGTTCTGATTGCAGCCTATATTGGCGTACAATTGGGTATCCTACTGATCATCCCTGTCACCCAAGCTCTTAGCGCACTCCCGCCCAACCTCGCCATGCAAATAGTTTACTTGCTGGCTGTACTGCTGGGCGGCTTTCTGGCTGCAGAAGTGAGTTACCTGTTCGGCCTTCCAGTTCTCACCCTGGGTTCCGATTACTTCGGCATTGCCACTCTCGGATTCACCATCATCGTTAAAGTCCTGCTCGACAACTCCGATACATTACTTGGCTTTGAGGAAATGAAAGGCGCCCGCGGCATGGTTGGCATTCCCAAAACCACCTCCTGGCTTTGGGTCGCCATTTTTCTCATCCTGGTAATCATCTTGCTGCGCAACTTGCTTCATTCCAGCCATGGCCGGGCAATTATCTCCGTGCGCGAAGATGAAATCGCCGCCAAAGCAATGGGAATCGATGTAGCTCAACAGAAGACCTTCGCCTTTGTTTTAGGCAGCTTTCTGGCCGGGTTAGCCGGTGGTTTATACGCTCACATCAATGGCTTCTTGCACCCCAATACCTTTAACTTTATCAAATCTTTTGATCCGATGATCATCGTCGTGTTTGGTGGCTTAGGGAGCGTCTCCGGAACGATTATGGCTGCCTTTACCTGGGCATTGGTACTGGAAGGTTTCTTGCGCATTTTACTCCCGGCCGGCTTTGAAACCTGGCGTTTTGTTGTTTACCCGCTCTTTTTGTTAGTCATGATGCTCCTTCGTCCACAGGGTCTTTTTGGTGGTTTTGAATTCCCCTACCTCCGCCAAGTCCTACCCAAACCTTATGTTCCCCGAACGCAGGAACAAATCTCGCTGGTACACGCTGTAGAAGATGCGTCGGAAGGAGATTAGGTAATGACAACGCAGACTTCTGTCGCTACCCTTCAACCAAACAAAACGGATGGCCATCCCTTATTGGATATTCAGGGGCTAACCAAAGAATTCGGTGGTCTTAAGGCTGTCAACAACTTCGATATATCGATCTATCGTGGCGAATTAGTGGGGCTCATCGGACCTAATGGGGCCGGAAAGACGACCGTATTCAACCTGATAACCGGTATCTATGGCGCTACCGCGGGCTCGATTCGCTACAAAGATACGCAACTGATTGGCCTGCAGCCTCACGAAATCACCCGTCTGGGAATTGCGCGCACCTTCCAGAACATCCGCCTGTTCCCCACCCTAACCGTTTTAGATAACGTGCGCATTGCCTACCATACGCACGCAGGCTACAGTACGTTCGACGCCATCACCCATAACCGGCATTATCAGAAGGCCGAAAAGGAACTCACCGAGAAAGCGCAAGAATTTCTCAGTGTTTTCAACCTCCACACCCGTCAGGGAGAAATTGCCAAAAATTTGCCCTATGGTGAGCAACGTCGACTTGAAATCGCCCGCGCTTTAGCTGCTTCACCGGAATTGCTTCTGCTCGACGAACCGGCAGCCGGAATGAATCCGAAAGAAGTCGCCTCCCTGATGGATCTTATCCATTTCATTCGCGAACGGTTCAAGTTGACCATCTTGCTCATCGAACACCAGATGCGCGTGGTCATGGGAATTTGCGAGCGCATTACGGTCATGGATTTTGGTGAGGTCATTGCGCGCGGCACACCAGAAGAGATTCAAAACAACGAAAAGGTCATTGAAGCCTATTTAGGTCGCGGAGCTGCAGCTTTATCTCAAAAACTCCAGGAGAAACGCAGTCATGTTGCTGGAAGTTAAAGACCTCAACGTTTATTACGGTGCGATTCATGCCCTGCAAGGAATCAGCTTTTACCTTAACGAAGGAGAGATTGTCACCTTAATCGGGGCAAACGGAGCTGGTAAATCAACTACCCTGAATACCATCTCCGGCATTCTGCGTCCGCGGCAAGGACAGGTTATCTTTAAAGGCAAGGATATTACCTTTACCCCGGCTGAAGAAATTGTGCGGATGGGAGTTTGCCAATCACCCGAGGGACGAAAGATCTTCGCCACCCTCACCGTCATGGAAAACCTTGAGATGGGCGCATATACCCAAAACAACAAAGAAGAGATTCAAAAGAACCTTGAGCGCGTCTTCCGCAGCTTCCCGCGCCTGAAAGAACGGCAAAATCAATTAGGGGGAACGCTCTCGGGCGGCGAACAACAAATGCTGGCCATTGGACGGGCTTTAATGTCCCGTCCCCAATTGTTGTTGTTGGATGAGCCATCGATGGGGCTTTCGCCGATTTTGGTTGAGGAAATCTTCAATATTATCCAGGAGATTAATGCCCAGGGGACAAGCATTTTACTGGTTGAACAAAATGCGCAGATGGCGCTTTCGGTCGCCCATCGCGGTTATGTGCTTGAGACGGGAAAAATTGTCCTCGAAGGGAATTCAAATGACCTGCTGAACAACCCCATGGTAGCCAAAGCCTATCTGGGTGCGCACTAGCTCTGCCAACCTCCGATCAACCAGCAAATTAATAACAAACCAGGCTGTCCTCATTCTTTGGGACAGCCTGATGACTCCTTGCGAGTTTGTTCCGGCCAAACACGACCTGCCAGAGATGGATAAACCTGTTAAGTCGTAATCATTGAACGGATATCTGGTTTATCTAAACGCAACAAAATCCAGGCCGATAAGATGATCGCTACTGCAGTAAAGACGATCAGTTCAACATTCCAATTCCCTTGTGGTGTTTTGGCAGCCGGGTAGAACATCATGAAGCGCACAATGATATTTAACCCTTGCACAAAGATACTCATCGTCAACGCCCATAAGCGTCGTCGCCAGAGCCCATAGCCCAGCAAGGCAAAAAACAATAAGGCAACCGCGATCACCCCAATACCATTGAGAAGCGTACGAGGTGGGTAAAGAAGCACGGGAATAAATTGTAACAAGATGATGGCAAGAAAGGTATTTTTCGTGGACATCATTTCTCTCCAGCTTAGATTTTCAGTGATTGTACCTTTGGTTGTTTAGACTGTCAATCAAATCAGCACATTTTTTGATATATCAGCCTTTCCGAAATAACCTACCATAGCCTTTTGGTGTGATGGTAAACCGTCCACGAATACTACCTGAATACACAAAAAGTGCTTCCCCTTCGTTCATTCGTGCCTCATTCGTGGAGGATTCTGCCTGAAAATTAAAAAGCGTAACCTGTTGTGGGGTAGAAACTTATGATTTTGCGTATTCTGTATTCGTCTCGCATTAGAATGCTTTGTCACGCCAAATGAAAATGTTACCGAAATCGAATGCTTTCCCAATCAGGCAAGAATCGATATAATACAGCCATGTTGACGGAAACATTATCTCGAGGCGAATTTTTACGAATCTGTTTGCTCAGCCTTGGAAGTTTAGCCTTTTCACCGCTTTCGGCTGTTTTTCAAGAGACAGGTTTTGGAAAGCTCGGCCGAATTGCCACCCGGGAGTTAGACCTCTACAGTCAACCTCGCGACGATAGCCCGATTGTTGGCAAGCGGTATCGCGATCAATTGGTTAATATTTACGAGGAAGTCATCTCTCCCAAAGGTCCTGCCCATAATCCACTTTGGTATCGGGTCTGGGGCGGTTACCTGCATTCCGCCCATGTCCAAAAAGTGCGGGTTCGATTTAATCAGCCATTAGCGCAGGTGCCTGAATACGGACAACTCTGCGAAGTCACCGTTCCCTTTTCTGCCGCCTATGAATATAAAAACGGTTGGAAAAAATGGGACTCTTACCCGTTATATTATGAAACTTTGCATTGGGTCACAGATGTTGTCGAGGGGCCCGACCGCCAGCCCTGGTATCAAATCAATTCTGAATTGACCGACTATCTAGTCTATTACCTTCCTGCAAAACACTTGCGTCCCGTTCCCGACCAGGAATACACGCCTCTTTCGACCGATGTCCCTGCCCACAAAAAACTGGTTGAGGTAGAAATTCGCACGCAAACCCTGCGGGCTTACGAAGATGGGCAAGAAGTTTTTTCCTGCCGTGTCTCGACCGGTATTCCCCACCTCAACCCTACCCGGCAAGGCATTCCGACTGAAACGCCCAAAGGTGAATTCCGTATTTTTTCCAAAATGCCGAACAAACACATGGGGAGTGTTACCGGTAATCCGGACGCCGAAGAGCGAGGGGGGTTCTCTTTACCGGGTGTGCCCTGGACATGCTTCTTTGTGGATACCGGCGTAGCTTTTCACGGCACGTATTGGCACAACAATTTTGGCGTGTGGATGAGCCACGGCTGTGTCAACATGCGCAACGAGGATGCCAAATGGCTCTTCCGCTGGACAACGCCGGTTTTCGAGCTGCCGATAAAAACGCGCCGCGATTGGGAGCGGCGCGGTTTTGGCACACGCGTAATTGTCAAATAAGCCTCAGCTCTCAGGGGGTCGGTGAGCTCATCGGATGATTATGAGACTCGTCACCCTGATCGTGCTCACCGCCTCCATGTTGCATATCCATTCCACCACCTTCTTTGACGGTTACTTGCAGCCGTAGATCGGGATGCGAGCGAAACTTGAGCACAACTTCAAACGTATCGCCGACCTTCAAATCTTGCTTTAATCCCAACAACATAATATGATAACCCCCCGGTTGCATGATGATCTCTCCGTCTGCCGGCAAATCTATCGCATCTTGTTTGAGCATGACCATGACACCTTGCTCGTTGACTTCCGACTTATGCAGTTCAACGGTTTGAGCAACAGCCGATTCGGCACCAATCAGTTGGTCAGGTCGCCTGGTATGGTTGTGGATAACCATATACACTGCGCCATTGCCACCATTAACTGCTGGGCGCGACCATACCTCGTGAGCTTCTATTTCACCGCCCTGCGATTGACAGGCATATAAAAAACTCGCCGTCAAGACGGAAAGGATTAGAATATTCAAAAGCTTCATTGTCTGTCTCCTTGTTATGCAGAGTTAACTGTGCTTTGGGTTTAAAAATTCGATAGCCAGGTGGAAATTGACGATCCGCCCACCAAAGCCTTTCTGAAATTTCAACGCCTCCTCATGAGACGAGAACGCCAGGACACTGGGTGAACAACAAATCGTCAGCTCAGGATCAATGAGATAATGGGCTTGAGCAGCGGTCATTACATGACCATGGATAAAATCGGTCGCCAGAGTTTGCCAGCGATTTACCTGACGACTATACGCTATTAACCCACAATGAGGGCAACAGAGATGGATTTTCTTTCCTTCGGTATCAATGATCGTAAAAGTATGACGCTCTTTTATTTTTTGCCCACACATCGAGCAAAGCGTCGGATCGTCCAGGCGGAGTTTTGCAGTAGCAGAGACTTTCCCATGTTGCTTGAGAATCAACCCAGCCTGTTGCAAGGTTTCCAGATCGCGATGGATGGTCATTTTCGAGACAGCCAGTTCTTTGGCTAAGGTTGCAATAGTTACAACCTCGGTCTGATTGAGTTTTTCCAGAATGAGTTTTTGACGATAATTCATGCTTGCTGTGTTACTTTTTGTGATTAATAACCTAATCTAACACAATATAACACTAACCATCTATTTTGTCAAGATTATCATTTCTTTCAGGTGTCCCGGAATAAGCCACAGATTGACACGGATGCAAAGAGTTGATTTGAATTTACTATCCGTATATATCTGTCTATTCCTTGTTTATCCGAGTCTCAGTTGCTGACTCACAATCAGCGCAGATGTAATTGGCCACCAGCCTATCCGTCCCTCTCAAAGGTTTTGCCAGCAATTGCCGCCCCCCATCCTTCGCTTTTGCCCTCTTAGACTGATTTTAAAGATTAGAACAGTCAAAAGCCCGATTTCTGGATACGCAAGCCTTACTTTTGCACTCCAAAGCCCTGCCCTTATGAATCCTGCTTATCTCTTCCCAATCCTGAATTTCCTTAGGAGCCGTCGGCTAATTCTAGTAGTTTCCGAATTGCTTTTTGTTGTTTAGGTTTGATATGAAACATCTGCAACTCTTCGAGTTTACCTTCGTAGATTCGCCGTCCCAAGCCGGAATACCGCCACATCTTCAAGTCCTCCTCCAACGGCGACCCGATAATATCCTCCCGCACAATTTGACCATCTGCCATGGCTAATACTCGTCTTGTCTGCCGGGCAATAGCCAAATCGTGCGTGACAACAATAAATGTCGTCCCCTTGAGCCGATTGATCTCAGCGATCAAACGCATCAGGTCCAGACTGGCTTGCGAGTCTAAGTTTCCGGTGGGTTCATCGGCTAAGACGATCAAGGGCTCGTTGGCAAGCGCTCGCGCGATGGCGACGCGCTGCCGTTGCCCGCCAGAGAGCTGAGCTGGAAGGTGATTCATTCGCTCGCTAAGGCCAACCAGTTCGAGCAGTTGAGCAGCTCGCTCCCTGCGTTCTGCAGCAGGATAGTATCCCATCATTGGAATTTCAACATTCTCTCGCGCGGTTAACGTCGGGATCAAGTTGTGCAGTTGGAAAACGAAACCGACCGTTTTGGCTCGGAAGCGGTCTTTATCCCGAATTAAGGCTAAATCCTCGCCATTGATCAATATCTTGCCACTGGTTGGCACATCCAGTGCCCCAAGCATATTGAGCAATGTACTTTTGCCACTGCCGCTCGGTCCCATCACCGCTATTAATTCTCCTGCGGCAATGCGCAAATTAACCTTGTTCAGGGCAAAGATTTGTTCCCCATCTCCATAAACTTTGGTTAAGTCAATTGTCTCAACAATGAGAGGGTTATTTGGCTCCATGCACGATAGCTCCAATCACTTTTCCACCTGGATATCGACAAAAGCGGTCATTCCCCAGCGCAAAGCCGTGGGGATTTCGTCCATCTCAATGACCACCGTATAATTGACTCCTGAGCCTTCCGAGGCTTTGGGCGCGATTAAGACTACCTTCCCATTGACCACGACATCTGGCAAGGCATCAAAGGTAATCACAACCTTATCTCCTACTTTAACCCGCGCCACGTCGATCTCATTCAAATCGGTTGTCTCTATCCGCAAATGCTCCAGATCGGCGAGGATCAAGATCGGTTGACCAGGCGCTACCCATTCCCCCTCCCGAACATAGACCTCGCTAATTGTGCCCGCATAGAGAGCTTTAATTTCCAGATCGGCCAGTTTCTTTTCAACCGCTGCTAAAGCAGCTTTGGCAGTTGTCAGTCTGGCTTCGGCCAACGCGACCAGATCTGGGTCAGGCCCCTTTGCCAAGGTTTGATAATCTCGCTCTGCTTTTGCCAGTTTTGCCAGAGCTTCCTGCAAAGCAAACTCATAGGTCAAACGTTTAACCGCTGCGTTGTAATCAGCTTGTGCCTCATCGAGCTTTTCCTTGAGTTTCTTCCGCGTATCATTCATTTCGGACTCATTTCGATAGGGCTGAAATGCGGCTGTCGCAGCATCTAAGCGCTCTTTCATGATCTTTACCGCTTCTACTGCAGTTAAATTTTTTTGATTAACCGGCACCGTGAAGTTATCTAATTGATATTGAGCATCCTTTACGGCATTATTAGCCAGGTAGTAGGCCTGTAACGCAGTTGCCAGAGCTAGATCATGGTTCTCATAGAGGTCATTCAAAGCTTGTTCGGCTGAGATAACCTCCGTGCGGGCTTGGGCCACTTGAGCTTCGATTTCCTCTTTTCCCTTCAACCGCAACAACACCTGTCCTTTTTCAACCACCTCTCCGCGCTCGACCAGAACCTGATCAACCACGCCGGGAAAGGTAACGCTCAGCGTAGAGCGCTTCAAAGGTAAGACCACGCCAGTGGCGCTCACAACCGGAGTGGTATTGATGGAAATTTCCTCAACCGCAGTCGGGGTTGAGCCTCGTTGACCACATGCAACCAGAACGCCGCTCAGCAATCCATAGAGGATCAACCACCCGAAGGTTTTTTTCTTGAGTATCATATGCTTCTCCTTAATCCATATAAGATGTTTTCACTCATATCTTAACGCTTCAACAGGTTGTAAACGAGTTGCCCGGTATGAGGGATAGATACCGCCCAGAACTCCCAAGCAAACTGCTAATCCTAAAGCACGCGCAAAAATATCCCAATCCCAGACAGCGGTCAACAACCCCCCAACAATTGGGGCGAGATTCAATCCATAAACAAGAAGAAACGAAATAAGGATACCCGCAACTCCACCCAACAATCCCAAAACCAACGCTTCCTTTAGGATCATACCCAACACTCTTCTTCTGCGCCACCCCAGAGCTCTGAGGACGCCAATTTCGCGTGTCCGTTCAAAAACCGCCATTAGCATTGTATTCAAAACACCAATCCCACCGACGACAATTGCCAGAAATGAGATGGCGTTTAGCATGAAATCTGAGGATTGGCGGTCTGGCATTTGAGTGGAAAATTCTGTGCTGAGGGTTGCATGGACATCTGGGAAGAGTTTGTTGATCTTCTCCACAACCTGGGTCGCGTTTTCCGGGTGGTGCAATTTTACAGCAGCCATGGTCACTTTTCGCGGCCTTCCGGTTAAGACTTGTGCATCACGCAAGGTAATCACACCGCCTAACTCCTCCCAACTGATCTTGGATTCATAAACGCCGACAATCCGAAATCTTGCCCCGCTCAATTCAATGGTATCGCCGATTTTCTTCCTCAGCATCTCCATCATCATCCGTCCGACTAGAATTTGATGGTTGGTCGTTAACGGTTGCCCGTCAACTACCTTGATGCGTTGGATGGAAAACTCGTTCGGGGCATAGCCCTGAACGATAAAAAACCCTCCTGCCTCCGGCATGGTGACGGCGGTGAAAATTAAGCCGCTAACCGCTTGAACCTCTGGCAAAGCCGCAATTTTGCCTAAAATTCGGTCATCGATGGCACTGAAGCTGGTATCTGAAACATTTGCTTGGCGCAACATCACCTCAGCACTAGTGCCTAAAATCATCGTGTCCATTTCTTTGAAGGCGCTGCGGATGACCGCTTCCATCGCCATAATCCCCCCAACAGTTAAGGAAATGGCAAACAACGTCAAAGCTGTTCGGGTGGAGCGTTGCCACAGGCTTTGCAAGGTGATGCCTCCAAACGGCAAACGGCGTGCTTTGCCTCCCGACCCACCCCCTTCATAGCGCAAAGCTTCAATGGGTTGCAATTGCGCTGCTCGCCACGCCGGGTAGAGGCCGCCCGTGATTCCCAGCACGATCACCACCCCAAAGGCGGTAAGAAATTGTTGTGGTCGCAGAGTCGAGAGATTAACCCCAAAAAACGTAGTAGTGGCTGAGAGAGCATAGAGCAAGAAAACTCCAATCAGAGACCCAAACACACCACCCCCCAGACATACCACCAAGGCCTCGCCAAAAATCAGCCCAAGGATCTTGCTCTTGCGCCATCCAATTGCCCGTAAAACCCCAATCTCGCGCGTGCGTTCGAAAACGGACATCAACTGGGAGTTCATCATTCCCACTCCCCCAATCACGATTGCCAGACTGCTGATCACCCAGACATAGCCATTAAAAAAATCAGCCATGGAGGTTTGTTCAGCTAAATCCTTTGCGCCACCAATGGATAGATCAGGAAAGCGTCGTTGCACGCGCTCAATCAAACGCTCACGCAGTTCTGGGTCTTTGAGCTTGATGTAAAACAAACTGACTTGACGAGGTTTACCCAGTAACTCCTGGGCATCCTTCAACAACATGACCGCGCCAGCATCTTCCATTGCATCGCCGGTTTCATAAATTCCAACCACTCGAAACACGCTTCCACCGATATGCAAGGAGTCACCCACCGATTTCTTCAGCACCTCGGCGGCGGCTGAACCAAGAATCAGCGGCAGCCCACGTCTCGACTTTGCCTCTGTGCTATTTAGGGCAACGCCGCTCTTAATCACGTAGCGGCTTAAGACAAAGCTGTCCTCTGGATAGCCAAATACAAAGAAAAAGGGCTGCCCTTCAGCTTCTGAATACCCCTGGATCATGCCACTGATCTGGTCAATTTCGGGCATTGGGGCAAGCTCTGTCAACAACGCTTCATCAATCGAACTCATGCTCAGATCAAACGAATTCGGTTGACTGATCACCAAATCTGCCTGACTGCCACTGATCAAGGCCGTGTAGCCCATTTGAAAACCATCTGCCAGCGCGCTGAGGCTAACGATTGCAGCAACGCCTATGGAAATTCCCAGCACGGTCAAAATGGTGCGAATTTTGCGGCGCATCAGGTTCTTAAATATCATGCTCATGCCGTCCATCCAATCTTTCTTATCTACCAAACCGATTCACATACGCAATTGGCTACCGGGAGTTGCACCAAGCCGATTTCCACTCCCTGAAAGAATATGCGGGCGTCAAAACGTCCTTTATTATACTATTTCTCTGCGTCCAACTACCACCTCACTGTGTGCTCCCAAAGACCAGAGGCCTATCCCCTCGGTTTATTTGCTGTATCTTTCGCAACGATGTCGCCTATGAGGAAATAAATGGTTTCATCAGTTTTTCCAAATTAGGCAAAGATTAACAAACATCATGAAATTCAGACTTTTTATGTTTTTTTCTTAATTAGGTTAATAAATCATAAACATATTAAATAGATGCAAAATGTTATAATTTTTTCAGGTTTTTTGCAGCAATGATAGAAGTATGAATTGTCCCCATGCATGAACATCTCGCAGCAATTGATGTTGGCTCAAATGCCATTCGCATGGCGGTCGCCCGCCTGGAGAATCAAGGCAAGCTGGAAACCGTTGAAAACAGCCGTGTCCCGGTTCGCCTTGGCAAAGACGCCTTTACCCTGGGGTATTTCACCGAAGAAACGATCCAGATGGCAATTGGCGCCTTTCTCCGTTTTCGGAACCTTGCTCAAGTTTTCGAGGTAAAACAAATCCGCGCCGTTGGCACCAGCGCTTTACGCGAAGCTTCTAACAGTCATATCCTGATCGACCGCATCGCTTCGCAAAGCGGGATTCAGATTGAAGTCATCAATGAAATCGAAGAAGCCCGCCTGATTCATCTAGCCGTCCAGCAGGTAATCGATCTTAGGTCAAAACGTGCTCTGCTCATTGACATTGGCGGTGGGAGCGTCGAAGTTACCCTTTCAAATGAAAACGTATTATCCGTTGAAAGCTATGCGCTAGGAACTGTCCGTTTATTGAGCAAATTAGAAGGAAGCAATGGGGGGAAAACCTTTAATCAATTGGTTGGCGAATACGCCGATAAAGTGCGCCGTCGTATTCAAACCCAAATTGGTGACGAACGCATCGATCTTTGTATCGCAACAGGGGGCAACGCTGAAGAGATGGGGCGTTTGCATAAGCGTATATTCAAAGGCGACAGCGAAGATTGTATTACGTTGAGCGAGATAGAAAAGTTAATTGAGATGCTCAACCGCTTATCTCTCGAGGAGCGGATTCAGAAACTAAATTTACGCCCCGATCGCTCCGATGTCCTTTTACCCGCGGCTGTTGTGTTGCGAATGATTGCCAGTGTAGCAAACTTACGGGAGATCTTCACCCCCGCTGTAGGATTAAAAGATGGCGTACTGCTTGAGTTAGGGGCAACAGTCCAGGGACCGCCCAAACCACGCCGCGAACAAGTGCTCACTTCTGCTCTGAAATTAGGGCAAAAATATAAGTTTGACGAAGAGCACGGGCGCTTTGTTGCAAAATTCGCCAACCGTATTTTCCTTCAATCCCTTTCGTTGCACAATCTGACCGAAAAAGAATTGTTAATCCTCGAAGTCGCCTCGTTACTACACGATATTGGCCATTTCATTAACACGATCGATCACGATAAGCACGGCTACTACATCCTCATGAACACCCCCATCATGGGTCTTTCAGCCAAAGAACAGGAAATCCTCGCTACCGTCGTCCGTTACCATCGTAAAGACTCATTTGCCAGTCCAGACGAGGTATTTAGAGCCCTTTCTCAGACTGAGCGCGCCACGGTGACGAAATTATGTGCCTTGATGGAGCTGGCGGATGCTCTAGATATCAGCCACACGGCTCGCCTTCAAGACTTGATTTTGGAACAACAGGATCATAAGTGGAAACTGATCCTTGTTAGCCCAGACCCACCGCTCCTCGAGAAATGGTGGGTTGAAAAAAAGAAAACTCTATTTCAAGATGTCTTTGGTGTTCAATTGACAGTGGAGGTCTGGAATGGAAGCGATCACATCCATAACTGAACAACTTGCCATTTCATTACAGGGTCGATGGGAGAAGTACAACCAGGAGCTCAATCGTTGTCGCCAAGCCTTCTCAGAGGAAGCCGTTCACGATCTGCGCGTGGCAACCCGTCGTCTATTAGCCCTGATTGATCTCATCGGCGTGCTCTATCCCAACATCCAGGTGCAAAAATTGCTCCTCATTTTCAAAGATCAACTGGATAGCTACGACGATTTGCGCGATACTCAGGTCATGCTTCTGGAGATTGGGCAGAGAGTTCAAGAAATTCCCGAACTGACGAATTTTCATAAATACCTCGCCAAGCGCGAAAAAGACCTGCTCAGGACTGCTGAAAAAAACGTTCAGCGATACAAACTCACTGTCCTAGAAAAACGAGTTGCAACCCTGGAAAAGGCAATGCGAAAAGCCCAAGAAAGGGAGTCATTTGTTGAACAGGTCTTTCAGAGCCTTGATGACGTCTATGCCAGCGTGCTGAAACGCTTCAAGCGGATTGACCCGAACATTCCTCCTACCATCCATCGGGTGCGCGTGCGCTTCAAAAAGTTTCGCTACATGGTTGAATGTGTATATCCATTCCTGTCAAAATTTCCAGAAGGGAACCTGCGTGCCATGCACGATTATCAAACCCTGATGGGTAATATCCAGGATAAAGAAGTCCTTCTTTCTACTCTGAACACATTTGCCGGCAAAAAAAATGGCGCCAAGCTGAATGAAGCGATTGAGTTCTACCAGAGAGAACATGCTGAAACGATTCAGGTTTATATGGCTCAAAAAGATGAGCTTCTTCGCTTCTGGCGGCAATCTCTTGCCAAGCCCTTCCCCTGGGAAGCCGATTCCATTTCGCCGCCTTCGGAGACGAAGAAATCCAGGCGAAAGCACAAAACACCTTCACCCGAATCCGCCAGTCAAACTGAAATGGCTCAAGAAACCTCACCCGAATCTGCCAGTCAAACTGAAACGGTTCAAGAAACCTCACCGAATTGAAATCATTGCCCTGGGAACTTTGCTCTAAGAGAGGGAAACAATGAAACTCTATCTCCTGCGCCACGCCATTGCCGATTTGCGCGACCCCGTAAAATATCCTGACGATAGCCTGCGTCCACTGACCAAAGAGGGGAAAGAAAAATTTCGGCGCATTTGCGCCGGCATTGGACGTTTGAATCTGACGTTCGATCTGGTGGTCTCCAGTCCTTATAGCCGAGCCCGTCAGACGGCAGAGATTTTCTGTGAAGAACTGAAAATTAGCCGATCCAGGTTGATTTTCAGCGAAAATCTTACCCCCTTTGGCGATCCACAGGCTCTTTTCGAGGAAATCTCCGCTCAACACGCCAATTTAACCAGCCTGGTTTGTGTCGGTCATGAACCTTATTTAAGTGAATTGATTGGTTCTTTGCTGTGCGGAAACGCTGCTGCCAGTATTACGGTGAAAAAAGGTGGACTCTGTTGCTTGACCCTCGCCCAACTGGATTTTGTCGGCTACGCAACACTTGAATGGCTGCTCACACCTGCGCAGATGATCGCCATGTCCTGATATCTTGCAAAAATGAGTGCAGAAATCGTTCTAACCCCCGCTGTGTATATCAATCGCGAGCTGAGCCTTTTAGAGTTTCAGCGCCGGGTTTTAGAAGAAGCTGCCAACCAGGAATATCCGATCCTTGAACGGGTTAAGTTCCTATCCATCTTTGGCTCTAACATGGATGAATTCTTTATGGTGCGCGTCTCGGGGATTCGCGAACAGGTCGAACTCCAGGTCATCGATGTGCTTCCCGATGGATTTGCGCCGCGAGAGTTGCTCCTTGCCATTCGCAAACGATCCTTAGAGTTATACCGCAGCGCCCAACGGCTCTATCGAAAAGAACTTTTGCCAGCATTGAACGAACACGGCATTCACATCCTGGATTACAACAAGCTTACCGAAGCCCAACAACGGCGCGCCGATGAGTATTTTCAAACTATTGTTTTCCCGATTCTAACCCCTCTGGCTTTTGATCCAGGGCATCCGTTTCCGCACATCTCAAACCTGAGCACCAACCTGGCAGTTGTTATTCACGACAAAAAAGGACGCGCAAGATTTGCGCGGGTAAAAGTCCCCAACCTCTTGCCAGCCCTCCTTCCGGTCGGTCGTCACACCGTAAAGGGTTCTTCAGCCACCAAAACTGTCAGACATTACTATTACATCTGGCTCGATCAGTTAATCGCTGCCCAACTCAGCCAACTCTTTCCCGGCTTAGACGTTATCGAAGTCCACCCATTCCGCATCATTCGCGATGCCGATATTGAAATTCAAGAACTGGAAGCGGATGACCTCTTAGAAACCATGAAAGAGAACTTGCTCTCGCGCAAATTCGGCTCGGTAGTGATGATGGCGATTGACGGAGAAATGCCAAGAACCATTCGCGAACTGTTGGTTGAAAATCTCGAATGTAAACCAACAGACGTATATGCCATCGGACAACCATTAGCCCTCTCTTCCTTAAAGCAACTCTACGATGAAATAGAAGCACCGGATTTAAAATTTCCTCCTTATAAACCTCATTTGCCCAAACGGCTACAGCACATCCATCAAAACTCGCTGATCTTTGAGCGGATTCGTGAGGGAAATATCCTTTTGCATCATCCCTACGATTCTTTTCTGCCGGTGGTTGAATTTCTCCAGACCGCCGCCCGCGACCCACATGTTTTGGCAATCAAACAAACCCTCTACCGGGTGGGCAAAAACTCACCGGTGGTTGAGGCGTTGATCGAAGCAGCCCAAAATGGGAAACAAGTGGCCGTCCTCGTAGAATTGAAAGCCCGCTTTGACGAAGAGAGTAACATAGAATGGGCGCAACGCCTGGAACAGGTTGGCGCTCACGTTGTCTATGGGTTGCTTGGCTTAAAGACCCACTGTAAGGTGGCTATGGTCATTCGTCAGGAACGGGATGGGATTCGGCGATATCTTCATCTTGCCACCGGAAATTACAATGCCATCACTGCTCAAGTCTATGAAGATATCGGCATCCTCACGTGTGATGAATCGATGGGGATGGATGCAACCGATTTGTTCAATTATTTAACCGGCTACTCTACCAAACAGGAATACCGCAAGTTTCTCGTCTCGCCAGTCAATCTACGCCAAAAAATGGAAGAATTGATTCAACGCGAAATTCAACATGCCAGAAATGGGAAAAAAGCTCATTTGATTTTCAAAATGAATTCCCTCGCCGATCCGCACATTGTGCAAATGCTTTATCAGGCTTCTGAAGCAGGGGTACAAATTGATTTAATTGTGCGCGGAATTTGCGCTCTCGTGCCTGGCATTGAAGGGTATAGTACAAACATTCGCGTGCTCAGCGTTTTGGGACGCTTTCTCGAACACAGCCGCATCTATTATTTCCGCAATCACGGGAAAGAAGAAATTTACATCGGCAGCGCCGATCTGATGACCCGCAACCTTGATCATCGGGTTGAAGTGCTCTTTCCCATCGAAGACCCTCTTCATCATAACTACCTACACAAAGTCCTCGAGATGTATCTCGAAGACAACTCCTGCGCTCG
>DAOTZA010000122.1:0-3204 GCA_034434515.1 Anaerolineales bacterium
GTCCCATTGTTAGAAAGAAGGATAAGCGCCAGATTTTCCCGATCTTTCAGGGACTGTTGGATCAGAGACTGGAGATAATCAACCCGAAAATCTACTCCTGCCATGCCATAAAATTTGCCATCTTTGACGATAGGGACAATCACCGATGTCAACAAGACATCAACACCTTCAATTGGGTACAGATAAGGATCCAGGATGGTTTCTTTTTGCGTTCGCTTGGGGATTAAGTAATAATCACCGACGCCTTCTGTTTCGTAATCCATCAAGGCTTCACAGACGATCTGATCGCCCGACCTGACCCAATGGGGGACAAATCGGCCGCTGGTATCATGACAATCTTGACTAGCATATTGCTGGTCTTTGCCATCAAAGGCGTTGGGTTCCCAGGCAGTATAGACACCCAGAAAATTGGGGTTTTTTTGCAAGGTTTGATAGAGCATCTGGTTAACCTGCTCGCGACTCAGTCTTTCCCCCTGAGAAGACAATTCCATATTAACCGAAAAGGCGTTCGCCAGAGTGCGCGCCGTGTCCAAAGCGACTTCGATTTCTGCATCAATCAGGCTTGCCTGGCTTCTCGCGGTAGCTAAGATTTCATTTTTCGCCGCCTGGATTGCCTGAGCCCTTTGAGTCAAAACAGCCGCCGCAGTCAGGATAATGGCTATCAGGATCAAACAAGTCCCAAACCAAACGGTTAAGGTGCTTTTTAACGACCTACTTTTCATTTCCATCATCTAGGTTCGCTCCTTAGGTTAAAGTACCTCTCTGCACTTGACATCCTGTGAGTACAGAGAAAACGATTCACCACAAATTCTCAACCCGTTGCTCAATTTGCACCCAGCCAGGTATTCGGCTTTTCTTCAGCGTAATACACCAGCAAAAAGCCGTCTCATAGGCGCTATCTCTATTACACAATATTTCTCAAAAGTTGGGAATAAAAGACAGATGAGGATTTTGTAAAAGTCACGTAAAGGAGATTCAGACCCTAGCCCACAATGTTAAGCGCCTTGCGCATCGTTTCAACCCAATGGAGACTTTGCAAATAGATATCCCGAATGAGTTCGCTATTGAGTTGCAGGAAATAGATCTTTTCCCATTCCGCTCTTTCATAGGCTAAGACGCATTGGAGTGCCTGCCCAATCATCCCCTTCCCCTCCAGTAAACCTTCTTTTATCGTTGAAGACAGGCGAATGCTTTCGAGTAACTCCTCCAGGGGAGTATCCATGATAGCATCTAGGGCTGATAGCAACCCGGCAAGAAAATACGACTCGGGTTCGCTGAGTTTCGCATTGATGGCTAACAACTCACTCATCCGGGCGCGAATCATCGCCAAGATGGTTAGCTCGCGAGGTTTATCCTGCTTCTCAGCAAGTAGGATCAGGGTAAGCCAGCTACGCAGTTTCTCCAAACCCAGCAAGGTCATTGCCTGGCGGATGGATTTAATCTCCGAGCGGATTCCATAATAAACCGAATTGGTCAGCCTCAGGAGCTTATAGCCCAGAATTGCATCCTGAGAAATAATATGTTCCAACTCATCAAAGCCCACCTCAGGGTTTTGCAATTTTGACAATAATTGCATCAAAACAAACCGAGAGGAGGGGACTTTCCGTCCGCTGATCAGGTTAGGCCGGCACAGGAAAAAACCTTGAAAGTAATCAAAACCGGCTTGCATGCACAAATCTAATTGTTCCCGCGTCTCCACTTTCTCGGCCAATAGTTTCGCCCGCTGAAATTGCAAACGGTAAGCCAGCGGTTGAATCTTTTCTGGAGGGATTAAAGTCAAATCGAGCTTGAAAATATCGGCTATGTTCAACAGTGACCGGATGTTCGTGATTGAAACGACATCATCTAACGCTATCTGATATCCCTTTTGAGAGAACGTTTGAATATGGTCAAGAACTTCTCTATCTAAAATCAGGTTTTCTGGTACCTCGATGACCAATTGCCGCGGGGAGAAAGGGATTGGATACTTTTCAAGGAAAAAGTTGCGGGTCAGGTTAATAAAGGCTTTTTGGCGGCCGACGACTTCTTCGAGCCCGATGTCAGCAAAAGTGTTCAGGATGACCTGCGAAGTAGCTTCGTCTCCATTGATAAAAGCGGCGTTTTCACTTGCCTGATTGCGATACAGAAGCTCGTACCCAATGACCCTCAAGTAGCGATCAAATATGGGTTGGCGGCCGATAAAAACATTTGGCAAAACTCCGGGCTGGAGAACACGGTTGGGAAAATTGGGTTCTATGGATGATATCGTATCCCCCATAGGGACCTCCCTTTTTTCTATTTCTATCGCCTATTCTTATTCCAAAGATCCACATTCCTCTCCCTGGTCAGGGAATGACTTGTTGTACACCTTAAGACATTATAGCCGCAACAGGATTTACGCGCCACCTCCCAGAACCATGGTTTTGTCCAACTATCTGTGTATTTTGAGTTTCATCATTATATCGTAAACCGATTGGTAACTACTGGGCTTCCCGGGGTAATTATTTTGTGGCTGCCTTCTCGCAGGGCAAGATGAATGGTCAATGAGCCAATTTCGCAATGCAGGGGCACAATTAAGCGCGCAAAGTCCAGGGTTGAAATAATTGCTCCTTTGCCCATCAAAAAGGTGGGGGGAGAGATGACCGATTCGTAACCGGCCTGCGCCAGGAGCACACTTGCCCTACCGGTGATCACATTTGCCAGCTCAGCGATACTGCTCTGCGCCAATGCGCTCAGCGATTTTAAATCTTCCTCCATCATGCGCGAAGCCAGGGCAATCGCTGTCTGGTTATTGAGGCTATAGATCACATTCCCCATGACCTGACCGACCAGACTGATAATGATGGTAATATCATCGGTGGAATAGGGGTCTTTATCGAGGTTCAGCTCCCCCCGAGAAACGGTCAAACGGGTTTCGGCTTGTAAGACCTGATAGGCTGCTTCAACAAAAGGGTTTAGAAATTTAACGTTCATCCGTCCTCCACACAAAAGCAGGGATTATTTTTTTGCCGAATCCGGCACCATCACCGGAACAAAGGAAGCTGTTGCGGCGCCGGGAGGGGCTTCCCGCAGGGCAAGATGCACCGAAACTTCTCCTAACTCGGTAGTGAGCGGAACAACCACGCGGGCAAAATCTAAGGTAGAGATGGTAACTCCCCGTCCATGAATCAGGGTTGGAGGTGAGATGTTGGCTGAATAACCGGCTTTGGAAAGCCGGATGGTTGC
>DAOTZA010000123.1:0-4951 GCA_034434515.1 Anaerolineales bacterium
CGTTGATCTATGAAGGGACAATGCCATCCCTGACCTTATGGGGATTGGCATTTACCTTGGGGCTGGTTACGCTCATCGCTGGATGGGTCATCTTTACCCGCAAGGTGGATGAATTTGCCTACCGCATCTGACATGGAATCCATCCATCAGGAAAAATCGCCAGTGATTCTACTGGAAGACGTTGGGGTTCGCTATCGCTTACCTAGCGAAAAGATTCCCACCCTCAAAGAATACGTCATCCGTGCTTTACGAGGTCAGATCAGGCATCAGACCTTTTGGGCATTGCAACATATCAACTTAGCGGTCTATTCGGGAGAGGTTTTTGGCATTATTGGTCCCAACGGGGCAGGAAAAAGCACTTTATTAAAAGTGGTCTCTCGCGTGCTGAGGCCGACCAAAGGGCGGGTGCGCGTCGTGGGCAAAGTTGCGCCTTTGCTGGAACTGGGCGCAGGTTTTGATTTTGAACTGACCGGGCGCGAGAATATCTTTCTCAATGGGGCAATTTTGGGGTATTCCAAACGCGAGATGGAAAAGCGAGTTGACCGCATTGTTGAGTTTGCCGGCTTACAGGATTTTATCGATGCACCCTTGCGCACCTATTCCTCCGGCATGGTGGCGCGGTTAGGGTTTGCCGTAGCAACCGATGAACGCCCGGAGATTTTAATCGTTGACGAAATCTTGAGCGTTGGAGATACCGAGTTTCAGACCCGATCTTTCGAGCGCATTCAGAGTTTTCAAGCCCAAGGCACGACCATCTTGCTGGTTACCCATGACATCGGACGGGTGGAGACGATGTGCCAGCGGGCAATCTTTCTTAGTCACGGGCAGATTGTCGCCTCAGGCAGCTCTGCCCAGGTAGTGGATCGCTATTTAGGGCGCATCCGTCAACGCGAAGAAGCGCGTCTAGCCGAAGCGCAAACCGAAGCGCAGCCCTGGCGGTGGGGCAATCGCAAAATAGAAATTACCAAAGTGGAATTCTTAGACGAAAAGGGACAGCCTAAGAACATCTTTCAGACCGGGGACTACTTCGCCCTGCGCATAGAATACGAGGCTCACGAGCCAATCGATTCGCCGGTCTTTGGCATGGCAATTCATCACAATGATGGCACGCACATTACCGGCCCGAACACCCAGTTCGCCGGTTTAGATTTAGGGCGTGTGGAGGGAAGGGGCTGGGTGCTGTATGAAGTTGAGCGATTACCGCTACTGCAAGGGTTATACAAGGTAAGCGTAGCTGTTCATAATCCAAGTGACTCAGAGATGTACGATGATCATGATCGAGGGTATCAGATTAGAGTGGAGAATTCGAACAGAGAAGTATATGGCTATATCTCCTTGTCGGGAAAATGGACTTTTTATTCTATGCAGGAGAAGCAGGTGATATGAAAACTCACATCTATCAAGCTCCTCTGGACGGAGTGCTCATTATTGAGATTGAATATTATCAAGACGAGCGGGGTTTTTTTATCGAGCCCTGGAATAAGCGCGACTTTGCGGCTGCGGGCTTTACCGAAGAGTTCGTCCAAGAAGGGCATTCGCGCTCGCATTACGGCGTCCTGCGCGGTCTGCACTATCAAGACCTGTCTGCCCCGATGGGGAAACTGGTGCGCTGTACCCTCGGACGGATTTATGACGTTGCCGTCGACTTGCGCCTTAGCTCTCCCACCTTCGGCAAGTACTTTGCCATCGAACTGAGCGCCGAGAACAAAAAGCAACTCTACATTCCCCCCGGCTTTGGACATGGTTTTGAAGCCCTGGACGAGTTTGTCGAAGTGCAATACAAACAGACCGGCTACTACACCCCGGCTTCCGAAGGCACGATTGCGTGGAACGATCCAGACCTCGCCATCGACTGGCCGATCAAAAATCCCATCCTGTCCAAACGCGATCAAAACGGCTTGACTCTCAAGCAATATTTACAGAACCCAGCCTTTCCCTAGGATGCTGCAATGAAAATCATGGTTATTGGCGCAAATGGTCAGTTAGGCAGCGATCTGGTGCAAGTCTTGGGCAAGCGCTCTGCCGCCTATCAGGTCATCCCGCTCACCCATGCCGAGCTTGAGGTGACCGATCCCCGTCAGGTTCAACAGGCTTTCGAACACTATCTCCCTCAGGTCGTGGTAAACACCGCCGCCTATCATAAAGTAGACGAAGTCGAGAGCTACCCTGAACGGGCTTTTGCGGTGAATGCCATTGCTCCCCTCACCCTTGCCCGTCTGTGTCGCCAGCAGGATATTGCCTTACTCTTTCTCAGCACCGATTACGTTTTTGGCGGCGAGCTCCATCGGCAGACACCCTATACCGAAAGCGACTGCCCGGCGCCGTTGAACGTGTACGGGGTGAGCAAGCTGGCCGGGGAAAAATTCATTCAGGCCACCTGGCATAATCATTGGATTGTGCGCACTTCGGGTCTCTATGGACTGCGCGGCGCTTCTGGCAAAGGCGGCAATTTTGTTGAGCTGATGTTGCGCCTGGCTGGGGAAGGGAAAGACATCCGGGTCGTGGATGACCAACGTCTTTCCCCCACTTACACGCATGAACTGGCGCAGGGGCTGGTCAATTTGATCGAAAAAGCCCCTTACGGACTGTATCACCTGACCTGTTCGGGAGCTTGCTCGTGGTATGAATTTGCCGTCAAAATCTTTGAGCTGACAAACCTGCAACCTAACCTGCAGCCTACCACGTCGGCTGCGTTCAAAACCACAGCGCGCCGCCCCAATTACTCCGTCCTGGCAAACCAGGCTATTCAAGAAGCCGGCATCCCCCCACTCAAAGCCTGGCAAGAGGCTCTGGCCGATTACCTTGCTGAGCGGCAGAAGATTTCCCTTCACCTTGCTCAAGGAGGTTCAAGATGATCCTGGTCACGGGTGGCGCCGGCTACGTCGGCAGCGTTTTAGTCCCCGAATTACTGGCTTTGGGGAAACGAGTTCGGGTGGTTGATACATTGTGGTTTGAGAACCCCCTGCCCGATCATCCAAACCTGGAGTTGATCCGCGGCGATGTCCGTCAGGCTCAGGCAGACTGGCTCAATGGGGTGGAAGCCATCATTCATTTAGCCGGTCTCTCCAACGATCCTACTGCCGATTTTGCGCCTCAACTGAACGCCGAGTGCAATGTGATGGCAACCCAAAAACTGGCAGAACTGGCTGCCCAAAAAAGCCAACGAGAGGGCAAACCGCTGCGCTTTGTCTTCGCTTCTTCCTGTTCGGTGTATTACACAGCCACCCCCGAAGCAGAACTGAACCTGCACGGCAAAGACGAAGCAACCCCTGTATCCCCGACCGCCAATTACAGCAAGACCAAGCGTTTGGCGGAAATCGAGTTGTTGCGCATTGCCGAACAAGTCCCCGAGTTTTGCCCCATTATCCTGCGCAAAGGAACCCTTTTCGGCTTGTCGCCGCGCATGCGCTTTGACCTGGTGATCAATGTCTTTACCCTGAATGCCTGGAAGCAGGGCAAACTCACCGTATTCGGCAGTGGCGAAGCCTGGCGACCGCTGTTGCACATCCGCGACGCCGTGGATGCCTATATTTACATGTTATCTGCCCCTCTGAAGAAAGTGCGTGGCGAGATATTCAATGTGTTGCATAAGAATTATCGCATTTTAGAGTTAGCCTTTTGGGTGACCGAAGTGTTGGAACAACATCGCGGGGTGTCGATCCAGGTCAAGCGCGACCGCAGTGTACAAAGTGGGGAACGCAGTTACTACGTTTTGGCAGAGAAGATTCAGCGTCAACTGGGTTTTCTGGCAGAACGTGGCGCCGCTCAGGCAGTGCTGGAGATTTGGGATGCCCTCCAAGCCGGTGCTTTCGGCGACGACCCCGCAACTGACCCCCGCTTCTATAACATCCGGTGGTTCAAACAAGCCCAACTATTGAAACAAATATAGTAAGAATGTCAAAACGAAAACTTAACGTTTGATTGACAAGTTCAGATAAACTGGAGGCGATCAATTGACCAGCGGATATAACCGCAAAACTATTGTTGTTTACTCTTTTGATCCATGGGATCACGCCTTAGCTTATCAACGATACCGTGCTCCTGCTGAGAAGTTGGGATGGACAATTCTTAGAGGTTGGCAGGATGGTCAATGTCATTTTGACCTTATTGAAAAGTCTGACTATGTTTTGATTCAACGCACCTTCCCCGCATCTTATAAAACTTACAGGAAGATCATGGACACGGCAAAAAAAGAGAATAAACCAGTTATCTATGAAATCGATGATCTGTTAATTGCCATGCCGGAGGATCATCCGTTCCTGAAATGGTTTACTTCTACTCTAGAGTATATTTTGCTGGCTGTAATCGAGGCTGACCGTGTAATTGTGTCTTCAGATCTTCTGAGGAAAGTATTATTGCCATTTAATCCTGAGATCGAAACTTGGCCATCCTATCCACCCGATTGGATTTGGCCTTCGATTCCACCTTCTCTACCCAGTCAACCAAAAGATGATAAAGTGCGAGTTGGTTTTATGGGAGGGCGCACCCATGGCGTTGATCTGGATATGATCCTGCCAGTGCTTCAACAACTTGCAAATGAAACCCAGAGGGAAATAGAATTTCACTTTTGGGGTTCTGCTCCAAGTAGGTTAATCAATGGCCGGACATATCTACATCACATGGAAGAAATCATTGATTATCGCCAACATGCTGAACTGGTGACTCAAATGGATGTTGATATTTTTATTGCTCCTCTTGTGGATAATTTGTTTAACCGTTGTAAGAGCTCCATAAAGTATTGGGAATATAGTGCTTTGGGGATTGGCGGCGTTTATAGTAATCTAGACCCTTATGCAAGAGTAATAACAAACGGAGAGAATGGCTTTCTTGCCTCAACACCAGAAGAATGGTATCAGGTATTGAAATTGTTGATAGATAATCGAGATTTGAGACATAACGTTGCCCAAAGTGCATATTTGCATTATGTCCGTCAGGGAAAGATGAGTTTACA
>DAOTZA010000124.1:0-18525 GCA_034434515.1 Anaerolineales bacterium
CATGACCTCTATGAGCTAGCCCTCAAAGAGAAGGATTACCCCAGCCAGGTGATGTTGCAGTGGTTCATCGAAGAGCAAGTTGAGGAAGAAAAGAACGCCACCGAAATCATCGAAAAGCTCAAGATGATCGAGGCGCATGGCACGGCGGTCTTGATGCTCGACCACGAGTTAGGCGAACGCGAAGCTGAGGAAGAATAAATTTCTATCCCTTAAGCTCTGATGCCCTGCCCTTTGGAATAGGCAGGGCATTTTTCCAGGTCTATCAACAGGAGATAAACCGAACCCGATGGAGTGCGGAAGCATGGCTACTGCACTCTATCGAAAGCCATAAGTTAAAACGCTCTGGAGAAGTAAAGGGGATTTGGAAACCCTCCCCGAATCAGCCAATTAACCTCGCAAGCGTTCTGTATCACCATCGAGTAAAATTGACTCTATGAAGCTTGCCACTCTTTGTTATCTACGCAAAGACGGGAAAACCCTGATGATCCACCGCGTTAAGAAGCAAAACGACGTCCATCAGGGCAAATGGAACGGTTTAGGAGGAAAATTTGAACCTGGTGAAACTCCGGAAGAGTGCGTGCGTCGAGAGGTTTTCGAGGAAGCCGGCTTGCAGGTCAAACACCTGCACCTGAAAGGCTTTCTGACCTTCCCCCTGTTTGCCAACAACGAAGACTGGTATGCCTTTGTCTTCGTGTGTGATGAATTTGAAGGCGAGATCACCGATTCTCTAGAAGGCAATCTCGCTTGGATTGAAAACGACAAACTGCTTGAGTTACCCCTTTGGGAAGGCGACCGTCTGTTTTTACCCTTGCTCGATCAGCCGGGGTTCTTCAGCGGCAAGTTTGTCTATCAAAATGGCAAGCTGGTCGAACACCACATCACGCGCTACCCCTCAGGATAAAACGCGCCGAATGCGTGCCAGCCCTTCTTGGATGGTCTAAACTCCTGTGGCATAGGACAGCCGCAAATAGCCTTCGCCATACGCTCCAAACGCCGAGCCTGGTAATAAGGCAACACCCGCCTCCTCTAAAAGGCGATCCGCCAGCTCAGCCGAGCTTTGCCCTATCTCTCGGATATTCGGGAAAGCATAAAACGCCCCTTGCGGTTGACGACAACGGAAACCGGGAAGGCTGTTCAACCCACTGACCATCACCTCCCGCCGCCGTTGGAACTCTGCTACCATCTCATTCACAGCTTCTTGTTGCCCAAGAATAGCCTCCAGTCCGGCAAATTGGGTGAAATGGGCTGTTGCTCCAATCGAATGAGTGAGCAAGAGTTCAACTTGCTGCGCCAGTGCCACGGGCATGATGCCAAAACCCAACCGCCAACCGGTCATCGAATAGGTCTTGGAGAAGCCATCAACGATGATGGTGCGCTCTTTCATCCCGGTCAGAGAGGCAATGGAGGGGGCGGTCAAGTTATCATAAACCAGGCGCGAATAGATCTCATCGGATAGCACCCAACAATCATAGCGTTGCACCTGTTCGGCAATGTGGTGTAACGCCTCCCAACTCAACACTCCGCCGGTAGGGTTGCTGGGTGAGTTGAGGATCACCAGTTTAGTGCGTGGATTGATCAACCGATCAAAAGCATCTAAGTCTAATGAAAAATCGTTTTCTTCCAGCAACGGCATGGCTACCGGGATACCTCCCGCAACCAGAATCATCGCCTCGTAAGTTGGAAAGCCAGGATCAGGGTACATCACCTCATCCCCCTCTTCGACCAATGCCAGGGTTGGGAAGAAAAGATTCGGCTTACCGCCGGGACTGATCACCACCTCCTGCGGTAAGATCGAGATACCCCGCCGGCGGCCTGCATCCTCGGCAATGGCGGCGCGCAATTCCATCATGCCGGCTGGCGGCGTATAGCGAGTTTTTCCACTGCGAATAGCCTGGATACCCGCTTCACAGATGTTTTCAAAGGTCGGAAAATCCGGTTGTCCAATTTCAAAATGGATGATCTCCCGTCCTTCTTTCTCCAGTTGAAGGGCTCGCCCCAGCACATGATAAGCCCCTTCTGGCTTCAAATGGGCTGTCCGTTTAGCAAACTCGAAGATTTGATCTCTTTGCGACAACGATTATTCCCCCAGCATCTTGAGCAACTCTTCGTATTCCTGATCAGGCATTCCAAACCAGTTCTCAGGGGCCGGGAAGGTTGCCGATTTGACCTCCGTAACGTATTGCTTCAAGCCGTTCAAAATCACTTCCCCTGCATTTCCAAAAACTTTTGCCATTTTCGGTTTGAACTTGGGATATAAACCGAACATATCGTGATAAATCAGCAGTTGTCCATGCGCGTGAGGCCCAGAACCCAAAGAAAAGATCAAGGTATTTTTTGCCCGCTCGGTGATCAGTTTACACAGGCGATCTGGAACCATTTCTAACAGGATGGCAAACGCTCCCGCCTCTTCCAGAGCCTTAGCGTCATCCACAATCTTCTTTGCCAGGGCAGCCGATTTTCCCTGTAAGCGAAAGCCGCCTAAAGCAGACACAGATTGGGGTGTTAAGCCCAGGTGCCCTATGGCAGGGATGCCAGCATCCACAATGGTACGAATGCGTGGCGCCATGGCTTGCCCGCCTTCGAGTTTAATGGCATCACAGCCAGCCTCTGCCATAAATCGCCCGGCGTTTTTGACCGCGATTTCATCGCTGGGCTGATAGGACATATAGGGCATATCACCGACCACAAACGCCGTCGGAGCACCACGGCGTACGGCGGCTGCATGACGGATCATATCATCCATCGTGACCGGCAACGTGGTATCGTAACCCAACATGGTCATCCCCAGGCTGTCCCCCACCAGGATCATCTCCACACCAGCCTGTTCTTGCAGATAAGCGGTCGGATAATCATAACAAGTCAGCCAACTGATAGGTTCTCCCTCCTGGGCTTTTTGAAAAAGATAAGGTAAGGTTATTTTTTTACGTTCGGTCATCTTTGATCCTTTCTGGAAATTAGAGTTATCCCTTTCGGTAGATAGATAGGATATCAGCCAGCAGTGCATAACCCGTTTCAAGCCGGCCAGCCCCTGCTCCAACCAGCGTGACATCCCCCAGATAGCGAGTGGTGTAGTTAATCGCATTGGTTGCGCCCATCACCTGGGCTAGCGGATTGGACAGTGGTAAAGCCAACGGTCTCACACTTGCTTTAATTGTACCTTCACTCACCTCCAAGGAGCCGATTAACTTCCATCGCTTTCCTTCCCGGCGGGCTTGCTCAATGTCAGCCAAGGTTAGATGGGTGATTCCTTGCCGATTCACCTCCTGCATTGTGATCGATTTTCCCATCAAGACATTAGCGAGAATCACGATCTTTCCGGCGGCATCATAGCCCTCCACATCTCCGCTAGGGTCAGCTTCTGCATAGCCTAACCTTTGGGCTTCTGCCAGAGCAGAAGCGTAATCATTTCCCTGTTCCATCTTAGTAAGGATAAAATTCGTTGTGCCGTTAAAGATACCCTGAACGCGGTGAATTTCAGCGGCTTTCAGCCATTTCATCCCCAAGAAGATAGCTGGCGTGCCACTCATCACCGTTCCCTCGAAGCCGATCTGGGCGCTGTTTTGCTCAGCCAATCTCTGCAATTCCGGGTAATGCAAAGCGATGGGGCCCTTGTTGGTAGTTACCACATGCCTGCCGGAGTGAAGAGCCTGGCGGATGTAACTGGTAGCGGGTTCCCCTGTGCGCAAGTCGGTATAACTGGCTTCCACCAGCACATCATATTCCAACCCATTGAGCATCTCCTCCACCGAACGCTCCTTTATTTCCGCCGGGATTGTTCTTAAATCCCCTTTTGCTGCTGCAGCCAGGATATTCTCGAGGGGAATCCCTGCCGGGTCAGCCAGACTGCCCATTCGCAGATCATTCACCCCCACCACCGAGAACCTTAAGCCATAGCTAGCTTCAAGAGTCTGTCGTTGCTCAGCTAGAATGCTCAATAATCCTTGCCCCACATTACCCAAACCGATCATGAGTAAGCGAATGTTTTGCATGATGCCTCCACAATGGATGGTATTCAGGAACGCCCCATTGGATGGTGCAACGTTCTGCTAATTTCACCAGAGGCGCATGTCCATTATACTTGCATCGGGGGATGCCAACCAGATTTTTTGTTCTTATCCCTGACTCTCCCTCGTGATAGTGACCCTAGCACGAGTTTCGTGAATACAGAGGACTGCTAATGCTATAATTAAGTCAGTCACAATCGGCTAGTTTTCAGGAAAATATTTGCCGAATCTTACAATTGTAGAGAGGAGAACCATGAAACCACCCCATTTGATAACCCTCATCCTTTTATTCAGTCTTATCCTGGTTGCCTGCCAAAGGGCAACCCTTTCCCCGACCACCGCCGCGCCGCCAGAACCGACCATCCCTCCCCCTCCCACCCAAATCCCACCCACCAAACCCATTGTAACCCTCACCCCTACCCCCTTAGGCGGAGTCAGTCTACCAGCCAGTGAAAAAGCTGACCTCGTTCTTCAGAACGGCTTTATTTACACCGTCGATTCCGCCCGCAACGTAGCCGAAGCGGTGGCCGTCAAAGGAGACACAATCATCTATGTCGGGACGAACGAAGGCGTCCGGGCGTATATCGGCCCAGACACGCAAACGGTTAATCTGCAAGGGCGCATGGTCTTACCAGCCTTTGTGGATAGCCATGCTCATGCCACTTCAGGGGTCTCAGATATCTACGAAGTCTCCCTCTACGGCATCGACGCGGTGGAGAAATACCAGCAAACCATTCGGAACTTCCTCGCTGAAAACCCTGGTTTGAAAGCCCTGCAAGGCGCTGGCTGGATCAACAACGTCTTTGGCGCCAACGGACCCACCACAGCCATGCTGGATGAAATCGTCCCCGATATTCCCGCAGTGTTGTATTCTGAAGACTATCACAGTGTCTGGGTCAACAGCAAAACCCTGCAACTGGCCGGGATCACCAGAGACACGCCCGATCCAGAAGGCGGCGTGATCGAAAGGGATGCCAATGGCAATCCCAGCGGGACATTGCGCGAAACGGCTATGGATCTGGTTACGGAGGTGATTCCGTCCTACACAGTGGAGCAGTATTTGGAGGGGTTAGAATACTTTCAGAGTTTCGCCCATTCCTTAGGCATTACCACCGTCTATATCCCTTCTCTACCGGGCGGTCTAGGAGAGGCACTCGCAGCCTTGCATGAGTTTGATACTTCGGGAAAAATGAGCATCCGTTTCCCCACTGCGGCCGGGATTAACCCTGATGATCCGCTTTCTAAAGTCGATGAGATTAAAACATTGATCGAGAGAGAAAAAGGCGGCTATTTTGAGGTTATCGGGGCAAAAATCTTTATGGATGGCGTGTTAGAGGGAAGTACCGCTTATCTTGAACAACCCTATCTGCACATCCCCAACTCACGCGGCGAACTATTATGGGATCCCCAGAAGTACACCGAGGTATGCACCGCGCTGGATCGCGCCGGCATTCAAATCCATGTGCATTCGATTGGCGATGCCGCAACGCGCATTACCCTGGATGGTTTTGAAGTTGCCCGGCAACAAAATGGGCAACGCGACTCGCGCAACATCATCACCCATCTGCAACTGGTCAATCCCGCGGACATCGATCGCATGGCAGACCTCGGCGTGATTGCGGTGCCTCAACCCTATTGGTTCGTCATCGATACCTACTATACCCAGGCGGTCGAATTTGTTGGAAAAGAACGCGCTGATCGCCAATACCCAATGAAGACCTTTTTTGATAAAGGAATCGTGGTAGCTTCAGCCTCCGACTACCCGGTTTCTTGGCCGCCAAATCCTCTATATGCGATCGAAATTGGCGTCACCCGCACCGTTCCACAAAGCCTGGGCGACATTTACGTTGGCGCTGACTTTCAAACGCCTCTCAACCCTCAGGAGCGGGTTACGGTGGAGCAAATGATCGCCAGCTTCACAATCAATGGAGCTCATGCTACCTTTTTGGAGAATCAAATCGGCTCAATCGAGGTGGGCAAAAAAGCCGACTTAATCGTTCTGAGCCAGAATATTCTCCAGATTCCCCCCAGTGAAATTCACCGCACAACCATTTTATTGACCTTTTTCGAGGGGAAAGAAGTTTACCGCGACGAAGAATACGCTCAATAAATTGGGAGAAAAAGTGACCGGCTTCATTTCGCCGGTCACTTTTCCATCTCCAAACCCCAAAGATTTTCCTCACCGCAGGAGCCAGTGGCTCCTTTTAGCCTGCCTCCCTACCAGAGTTTCGACAAGGCTATTTCTTTCCGTTGACAACTTTATCAAAGGTGGTGTTTTTGAGTTTTTGCACCAGTTCATACTGGGCTTCACACCAAACTGGATGAATGGGGCAGTCGTCGCTAAACTTACACTCGCCGCTCTCCCCAACGCATTCGTTGAGCATGATCGGCCCATCAATAGCTTCAATCACCTCTAATAAGGAAATATCCTTGGGTGGCCGCGCCAGAGAGACCCCTCCTCTTGCACCGCGGGAGGTCGTCAATAAGCCGGCTACCGACAATTGAGAGACAATTTTGGCAAGAAATGAGGGCGGAATTTGCTGCTCTTGAGCAATCGTACTGGTCGCGGCGCGATGATCCGCCCCTAAACGGGCTAAAAAGGTTACCGCTCGCACGGCATAGTCGGCCTGTCGTGTGATTTGCATCTTACCTGCTCCCTTTTAGGTTAAGTGGGTAGAATTTATCTCATATATATTAGATTATTTTTGGAGAATTTACAAGTGACAGAGGTCATTCTCGAATTATGACGCTTATCCAAAAGGTGGACATGAGTTTGACAGGTTTGGGCTGGAGAATATGATAAGATTCAGGGCGAAATTTTCAGCAGTGAGGAGATAAAGCATGAAACAAATCTGTGTCATCGGAGTAGGCTATGTTGGTTTGGTAACCGCGGCCTGTTTCGCTGATTTGGGCAACCGTGTCATCGCCCTGGACATCAATGAAGAGAAAATTGAGGGGTTGAAAAAAGGGGTCATGCCTATTTATGAACCTGGACTTGAGGAACTGGTCGAAAGGAATGTCAAAGCTGGTAGATTAAGCTTTACCACCTCCTATCCAGAGGCCCTGAATGGTACCGAGTTTGTCTTTATTGCCGTTGGCACACCTTCTGGGGTAGACGGAGAAGCGGATTTGCGCTATGTCGCTCAGGCCGCGCGGAGCATCGCCGAGAACATGAACGCTCCTCTGATTGTGGTGAATAAATCGACCGTGCCTGTAGGCACCGGTGACTGGACGGCTGACATCATCCGTCAACATCAGAAAGAGCCCATTCCCTTTGCGGTGGTTTCCTGTCCAGAGTTCCTGCGCGAAGGCTCGGCAATCGGCGATTTTATGCAGCCATACCGCACCGTGTTAGGCTCCACCGATCGAGAAGCCGCCGAAAAAGTTGCCCAATTACATTTACCCTTGCGGGCACCAATCATGATCACCGATTTGCGCACAGCGGAGATGATTAAATACGCCTCCAATGCTTTTCTGGCAACCAAAATCTCCTTCATCAACGAAATTGCCAATATCTGCGAAGCACTAGGCGCAGACGTGAAAGAAGTTGCAGTTGGCATGGGGTACGATAAGCGCATTGGGCCAATGTTTTTGGACGCCGGACTGGGGTATGGCGGTTCTTGCTTCCCCAAGGATGTGAAAGCCCTTGCCTATATGGCAGAGGAGAAAGGCCGTCATCCACAATTGTTACGAGCGGTGATGGAAATCAATGACGACCGCCGCCGATTAGCCGTCAAGCGGCTGCGCGAACTGGTCGGGGATTTACAAGGTGCCGTGATTGGATTGCTGGGCTTATCCTTCAAACCCAATACCGATGATATGCGCGATGCCCCCTCGGTCACCCTTGCCGACCTGTTAACTAAAGCCGGCGCCAGGGTGCGAGCATACGATCCGGTAGCGATGCCCATCGCCCGCACAATCCTTCCCAACGTGGAAATGTGCACCGATCCGTATGAGTTAGCTGAAGGATGCGATGCCCTGATGGTCGTAACCGACTGGAATGAATTCAAACAACTCGATCTGGTTCGGATCAAAAGCGTTATGAAACGCGCCATCATGGTGGATGGGCGAAACATTTACGATCCGAAGGTAATGCGCCAGTTAGGTTTTCGCTATCGCGGTTTAGGCCGGGGATATAACGACGAGTGAACCCATCCACGCAGCCTCCAATTTGCAATTACGAAGGCTCCAATTATCAACAGGTCTTCTGGGAAAGCGGGGAGAGGCAATACGAAGACCAGGTTGAAGCGATTGCTATCCGGCGCTTACTTAACCAACCCGGCGAGTACCTCTTGGAAATCGGCGCCGGCGCCGGTCGCAACACCCCGCGCTATCGCATTTACCAACGAATTGTGTTACTGGATTATTCGATCAGCCAGTTAGAACAAGCCCAAGCCCGCCTGGGGCAACATCAGCGCTATCTTTACGTGGCAGGCGACGCCTATCACCTGCCATTTGTAGCCGGCTTATTCGATGCAGCCACCATGATCCGCACCATGCATCACTTAGCCGAGCCACAACTTGCTCTCCAGCAGGTACGGCGAGTCTTGAAAGACGGGGGCCTCTTTTTGTTGGAATATGCCAATAAACAAAACCTGAAAGCCATTCTGCGCTACTGGTTTGGCCGACAAGCCTGGAACCCCTTTGACCCCGCCCCAATCGAATTTGCCGAACTAAATTTCGACTTTCATCCCAAAGCAATCCGGCGCTGGCTGGCGGAGAACGATCTCAAGCTGATCCGCCAGCTTACCGTCTCCCATTTTCGGCTTAGATTTCTTAAACGAACCATCCCGTTAAAAGTTTTGGTTACCCTGGATAGTCTGGCTCAATTAACTGGTAACTGGTGGCAACTCAGCCCGAGTGTCTTCGCCCTGGCTCAGGCGGGTCAGACGAAAAAATCAGCCCCAGTCAACGGCTTTTTTGCCTGTCCCCAATGCCAGGGTGAGCAATTCCATGAGCTTCCGACCCAAATGGAATGTTTGACGTGCGGAAGGCAATGGGAAATTCGCAATGGAATTTATGTATTCCGTTAAGGGAGGCTTACACCCGCTCCAGCACCCAAAAATGGGAGAGACCGAAAATACGCAGAGGGGTCTTTTCCAGAGTTTGCAACAAGAAACGTAAAATTTTGCCCGGCGTCGGAAAGCGGGCGATGATATTATCATATGCCCCGAAAACGATGGTTGCTGATAACAGGCGCAAAGGCAAACCGCGCATCAATTCCTCCAAATCGCGCCGTTGATAAATGCGCACATGGGGGGCTAAACGATTTCGCCAGCGACGCGGCAAATAATTGACCAGCGGAATATTGCCAAAGTGATACTTTCCTCTCCAGTAAATCCCATGTGTCTCAAAGGGATAGCCGCGGTTGGGGACAAATAAAAGCAAGCGCCCACCCTTTTTCAGCACTCGCGCCATCTCCTGCATGGCAAGACGATCATCGCCCACGTGCTCTAAAACCTCATGGCTGAGGATTAAGTCGAAAGATGCGTCTGGAAAGGGTAAATGCTCTCCGGCTGCGCAAAGCACTTCAAGCTCGCGGCGGTGAGCCACAACCGCACGATCCCAATCGATTTCCAACCCAACCGCCTTTCTAGCAAGCGGAACAAACTTCTCTAAATATAATCCCACGCCGCAGCCGTTTTCCAAAATCATCCCATGGACATGCTCAGCGGCGGATTTCAGAATCATCTGCCAGCGGCGCTCCTGTCCGGCGCGCCAGATATAAGAGGGCTCGCCGCATCGGGCGGATTTTTCAGCAGTCGGTGGCTCTAGCGCAGATGCCATTCCTGTTTATGCCCCAACCCCAAACGATTATCGATCCAACGCAACCAGGTAGGTTGAAATCCATACAACAAATTGCGCGCCACAATCGTTTTAAGATATTTGACAAAGGGAAATTTGCGTTGATAGCTTTCCCACGCTTTTTGCCATTCCTCCTCTTGCGAGACGACTTCGACGCGCCCGCGCATTTGGATACCCCGAATTGCTTGCCAATCCCAAACCTCGGGATAAATCGTCACCGCTGCCAGGGGATTCTCCTGTAGGTCGCGACTATGCTGGCTATTAGCATCCGAGAAGAAGTACAACTTTAAGTCATCTGCCACAAAATAGACTGCGGCTGCGTGAGGCTCGCCCTGCAAGCTGCTGGTTGCCAGAGTCATGGTTGAGAGTGCAAGCAATTCTCTAATTGCTTCATTCATCCAGGCTCTCTCCCCAACGGGGATAAAATTCATTCTCGATCCCGATGCGGGCAAGCATTCTTCCCACCAAATGATCTACCATCTCGTCCAGGCTGCTGGGACGCGCATAAAAAGCTGGTACCGGAGGAAATAGGATGGCGCCGTTTTGAGCAGCCAGCTCCATCAATCGCAAATGTCCCCGATGTAAAGGCGTTTCCCGCACCGCCAGCAAGAGGGGCCGGCCTTCCTTCAGGGTAACATCAGCCGCGCGGCTAATCAGGTCATCGGCATAAGAATTGGCAATGGCGGAAAGCGTTTTGATCGAACAGGGCACAACCATCATCCCGCGCGTGGCGAAAGAACCAGAGGCAATTGCAGCGCCAATGTCGCGAGGGGAATAACTTACATCTGCTAAGTTCATGACCGATGCGACCTCCCAATCGGTCTCAGCTCGAATGGTTAACCTGGCAGCCGGGGATAAGATTAAGTGGGTCTCAATCGGCAACGATTTCAAGACTTCCAGTAGCCGGATGCCCAGAATTACCCCCGATGCGCCGCTGATCGCCACCACCAAACGTTGGACAGCGTTCACGTTTTCACCCCCCAGTGGATAGCAATTGTCCCCAACATGCGCCGCCGAAAGCCAACCTCTCGAAAACCGACCTTTTCCAATAGCTCAGCCAACGCTTCGGCGGTTAAAAAGGATTGGGTCGTCTGAGGTAAATAGGTATAAGCGGCACCATCACCAGCAAGCCATCGCCCCAGGGTGGGAATCACCTGGTTGAGATGAAAGTTAACTAGAGGAGAGAAAAGGTTTGCCTGCGGTTGGGTGGTGTCTAAACAAACCATCCTCCCGCTCCTTTTCAAAACGCGATACTGTTCCCTCAAGCTCCGCTCAACATCGGTAACGTTCCTCAATAAAAACCCCGAAACGACGGCTTCGAAACACTCGTCCGCAAAGGGCAAATTCAGGGCATCAGCCGCACACCAATGAATCGTAGATGGTTTACCTTGTCGGCCAACCTGCATCATTGGCACGGTGAAATCGGCTGCAAGCACGCTCGCTGCAGGCGTTTGACGCAGCGCCTCCATAGCTAAATCGCCGGTGCCAGCGCCTAAGTCTAAGAGCCTCCCTCCTTCAGGAAGTGCTGCGCGTAGGATAACCTCCCTACGCCAGCGAAGATCTTGCGCCAGAGTCATGATTCGATTCATGCGATCATAGTTCGGCGCTATACGGCTGAACATGGCGCGCACCTTTTGCGGGTGCTTTTCTTGTTCCAACTTATCCACCTGTATTGGCTTTTAGATAGGCTTCATCTTCCGCCTCAGCGATGCGCCGACCCTCTTGTACGTTCACACTGGCGAGCAGGAGACCGCCTAGGATAAAAAAGGCGATAATCGAAAGAATGGCCGGGCGGCTGCTGCCAAAGATAGCACCGGCTGCGGCGAAAAACAACGGCCCGATCATCGCCGAAAACTTCTCCATGACGCCAAACAAGCCAAAGAACTCTCCGCTCTTGGAAGCCGGAGATAGATAAGCGTAGAGACTGCGGCTGAGCGCCTGGCTGCCCCCTTGAACGATAGCAACCATCCACGCTAAAAACCAAAACTCGATGGTGGAGTTCAGGAAGAATCCCCACACGGCAATCACCGAATAGACCAGCAAAGCTAGCAGAATACTGCGCTTGGTATCCAAACGTTCAGCCAATTTGACAAAGAACAGGTTGCCAAATAAAGCTGCAAATAACAAACCAACCAATTCTATACCCAGAATCATCCCCAGGATCAACAACAGGTTGCTTTCGCGAATGGGAGGCAACACCTCAATTGAAACCAGAGAGATCAGGATGGCGTGGCTGGCAGGGTATTTTTTGCCGGCATTGACGATTTCCAGGACATGTTCCCCTGGAGATGCGGCAACAATAACCCGGCTGACATCATAGCGATAAGCAAGGCTATAAGCATCAATTTCGAGAGGTTTGCCGGTATCTGGATCAAGGTAAGGTTGACCATCCAAAAGCACGTTCCAAATGCCATGATCAGGGCCGGTGCTATGGGTAAGGCGCACTTTTTGCCCGTTAAATCTCATTTCAACCCGCGCCGTGCTGTCTTTGGCTTTAGCATAGACCAAATCTTTATCCAAACCAGCCTGGCGCGCCGGGATGGTTTCGATTGTCCAGTCACCGATCAACTTCACTGCCTCGCTCTGAGGAGTAAACACACCTTCCCCGACAGCCGTAGGGGTACTTTGGAAAGGTGGCGGAGGCGCGCCGACCATCTCGGCTGGTAAAACCCTTGCTCCAGCAACGCCAAGAATGGGCAAGGCAATAAGGTTAAAGAGGATAAAGGCTAAAAAGATCGGCCGGCGGCGGTCGCCAGCGGTCGGCAAACGACCAAAAATCAGGCTGTAGGGGATGCCAACAAACTGCACCAGGAGCAAGGCAAGAATCAATTCGACACTACCGAAGCCCAATTCCGCTCCGTAGATCGCAGCCACACCGATAATCGTTCCAATCCCATCATTGTAGATAAGGAAGGCCAGCAAATACTTGAATAACTGTCGATATTGACGAATATCTCGCAGAGTTTTTCCCAGTCTCGCAAAGCTTTCGGAAATCAATTCCCCAAAACGTTCGACCTTGAGGGCAGCTGCGGGGGGTTCAGGCACCCAGCGCAAGAGGGGAATAGTAAAAATCAACCACCAAATTGCCACACTGAGAAACGAAAGGCGTGCTCCCCACGTGCCAGGGAGAAGCTGAATCATGACCACATTAATCGCCAGCAACAAGCCGCCTCCCAGATACCCCATGGCATAGCCCCGCGCCGAGACACGATCCTGATCCTCGGGCCTGGCTACATGCGCTAAAAGCGCATCATAAAACACATTGGCGCCGTTGAAACCAATCCGCCCGATAATAGCTAGAATTGAAGCCAGCATCCAATCACCACTTTCCACCAACACCAATAAGGCTGTGCCGAGAATGCCCAGTCCGGCAAAGAAAGCTAACAGCTTCTTCTTACCGCGCACGATGTCTGAAATGGTGCCTAGGATTGGTGAGAGAATGGCGATAATGAGCAAAGAAATGCTCAACCCCAAGCTCCAAATCGAGGTTGCCCGCGCCGCGGTGGGTAAAGTGGAACCGGCAACTTGGCTAAAATAGATGGGTAAAACTGCTGCCAAAATCGTGGTGGCAAAGGCTGAATTTGCCCAATCGTACATCGTCCAAGCCCAGATGCGGCGATTGTACTCTTTGGGGTCAGCAGGATATTGGGTGACGGATAATGTGCTCATGTTTTACCTACCTAAAGATGGGATAAATGACTCCCCTGCAAAAAGTCTATTTCACCACCGAATACACAGAGAAATTTAATGACGGGCTCTGCCCTCCCTGCGCTTACCGCGGTACGTTCTTGCAGTGCACTCATTAATTACACGAAAAAGCTAACGTTTCGTAAGTATAATCGATGAAATCCACTGATTGAAGAGTATTCCCCGCCCAATTTTGGCAAGATTTTTTGCACATGTCCCTTGTTGCGATTTCTGTGTTATAATTTGTTAAGCACTTATTCATGGATTTATCCCGTGCAGGTGTTCATTTGAAGCGTCCGCGCCTTCTCGCCTGCGCATTCATCATTCATCGTTGCAATTATTTGTTCATTCTCCTTTCTTGGCTTCTTTTCAGGGGATATCGAAAGAGAATGGTTTGCTCATGATGAAGGCAGCGCACGGCTTGAAGCGGACAAATTGAGTTTGTTCGTTAATCAAGGAGTGGCGTATGAGTGTAGAATTTATCTTCCGATTGATCGGAATGGTCTTATTTGGTATTTTAGGCGTCTATATTGGTGAAACAATAGCCAATATCAGTGATCCAAACAACTTGCTTTATTACCAAATTCTGGTTGGATTGGTCGGCGCGTTAGCCGGATTAATCCTCACCCCCTTTCTCACCACTCGCCCGGTCAAAGCCTTGCGAGTGGTTCTGGGGCGTGTCTCCGTCCAGACTTTACTGGGCGGTTTGTTAGGCTTGATGGCCGGCTTAATTCTGGCTGCCCTGTTAGCTTTCCCCCTTTCATTGCTTCCGAAACCCTTTGGCAACATCCTGCCCTTCGTTGGTGCTTTGCTCTTCAGCTATCTGGGTGTGATGGTTTTTATCATGCGCCAGAATGAAATCCTCTCTCTCTTTCGTATCAATCTTGCTACCAAATCACCCCCTGAACCCCCTTCCGCCGAAAGCTCACGCACCATTCTGCTAGATACCAGCGTCATCATTGATGGACGAATTGCCGACATTGCGCGGACCGGTTTTTTAATGGGCTCCCTGCTCATTCCTCGCTTTGTGCTCAACGAATTGCAATATATTGCCGACTCTCCCGATAGCCTCCGTCGTCAACGAGGGCGACGTGGCCTGGAGGTGTTAGCTCAACTGCAGAAGAATGCCACCCTGCCGGTGCGCATCAGCGACATCGATGTCGAAGGTGTGCGAGAAGTGGACGATAAACTGGTGATCTTAGCCCGCCAGTTGCGCGCCCCGATTTTGACCAACGATTACAACTTAAACCGCGTCGCTGAACTGCAAGGGGTAGCAGTGTTAAACGTCAACGAACTGGCAAACGCGGTCAAATCCATTCTCTTACCCGGTGAGGCATTAAATGTGAACATCATCCAGGAAGGTAAAGAGCCAGGTCAAGGGGTGGGCTATCTGGACGACGGCACAATGGTGGTCGTTGAAGATGGGCGCGATCATATCAACCGCAACGTCTTTGTGATTGTAACCAAAGTTCTCCAAACGGCTGCCGGGCGAATGATCTTCACCCGTTTGGCTGACAAACACGATCTGGAAGAAATGAACCGTTGATGGTGCGCCACGAATGGCTGTATGGGCGAAACGCGGTGTATGAAGCATTGGTGGCGCAGCGTCGCGCCGTCTATCGCCTGCTGATCTCCCAAACAGCGCAACACAAAGGGCGGCTGGCGGAAATTTTACATCTTTCTCAACAGCGAAAAATCCCCATCGAAAAGGTCTCTAAAACCGCTCTTGCTTCCATTCACCCTTCTCACCAAGGCGTTGCCCTCCAGGTTGGGTCATATCCTTATGTCGATCTTGAAGAACTCCTCATCTATGCAGCCGAACAGGCATCTCCGCCCTTTCTCCTAATTCTGGATGTTCTCCAAGACCCCCAGAATGTTGGTTCTCTCCTCCGTACCGCGGAAGGAGTCGGCATCCATGGGGTGCTCTTGCCCTACCGGGAAAGCGTTGAAATCACCCCTGCAGTGGTCAACGCCTCAGCCGGCGCCAGTGAGCACCTGAGGATTGCTCGCGCCAACCTTTCGCAAGCCATCGAAAACCTCAAACAACAGAACATCTGGGTCATCGGGCTCGAAGATACCCCCGAAGCCCAACCATTAGAGAAACTCAAAATCAGCGCTGCCCTGGCTTTGGTGGTAGGAGGAGAGGGCAGCGGGATGCGTCCGCTGGTGCGCCGTTCCTGCGACCTGCTTGTGCGATTGCCAATGAAGGGAAAAATCCACTCATATAATGCGGCTGTTGCAGGGTCGATCGCCATCTTTTATGCCGCCTTAGCCCGCGGTGAATTCACTTCCTTAGAAAACAAAGCAACCTGAGTTCAGGAGAGATTGCCGAAACCTCCAAGAGGCTTTACAAAGCGCATTTTGGGTCGCAAATTGAGCCTTCAGTACGTTGGATTGATGCATCCCGCACTCCTATCTAAGGAAACTTTTCCCCTAAACCGATCTGGTGGGGATGAATGGCTTTCGAAAGACGGTAAAAAACATGATACTCCCCAATCCAAATTTCTTGCCATTCGATGTTTGCTAGCTTTAACCGCAGGGTGAGAATCTCATCTAATGTAGGATTTTTGGTTGTAATATAAGCAACCCGCTCACTATTTGCCACCTGTCGGGTATAGGCTGGATAGCGGTCATCGCGAGGGGTGTATCGTAAATCGGGATGATAGGGCAAGCGCGGGGAAAAAATAAGCTGTTCCTCACTCAAAAAAGCTAAAGGATAGGCAACCCAATAATTGGTATAGCCACGGGTTTCTCCATTTGCCTGCAAGAATTGAATCAAATCCGTAATTGGACGGTGATCGATGGCAGCCACCGCGTCAAACTGGGTAGTCAGCCCCGGTGGAAATCGAACAGCGCATTCCATCATCCCCCAAAAATTAAAACCGACAAGGACTCCGATCAGGCAAAGTTGATAGCGAACCTTTGGGATGAACCTTACCGTCATCTCCCCCGCAATCAACGAGAGAACTATCCATAAGGGGAGAAAATACCTTCCCGAAGGGTCTGCCCCAAAGGGCGTGAAAACAAAAGCAAGGCTGAAAGTCAGAGCAACGCCTGTAATCACCCACGCTTGGGGTCGCAGTTTTGTACCGATCATCTCACGCATCCACCAGCTAAGGAAAGCCAGCCAAATCGCCAGCGCAAAAGGCGCTAGCGGTAAAGCCAGCCAGCGGATTTCCCAGGGAGGGCGCAAGCCGAAAAGCACACTGCTGCCAAAGATGAGTAAGTTGAGAAAATTCCTCGTCGCCTGTTGTAACCCATTGCCTTCTGAGCTTGCGATAGCAGAGCCAAACAATTCGCCAAGCAAGCTGTCCATTCCCTGTCGCCAGGCATAATTCCACCAGGGCAGAGACCCTAGCAGCCAGGTGAGGCAGAAGAGCCCTAACGCTAAACCTGTGCTCTTGCGATCGAAAACCCGGCGGTGGTGAAAACCCACCCAAAGCAGGCTCAGCAGAACCGGCAATGCATAAATGCCCGTCAAACCGTTCACCCAAAACCCTAAACCGATCCAGAACCCCAAACTGCCAAACCACCCCAAGGGCGGAAAACGCTCCTCTTCCAAAAGGCGCAAGAGGCTTAGCCCCGAATACAAAATTAAATTACCGATCAACAATGCCTCCCCATATCCCCCTAGGCTGACGGTTGTGTACAGAGTAACGTTAACTGTTGGCACGGCGAGCAAGGCCGCCGTGTACCACTTGCCATTAGAGGGTGAAAAGATCAGAGGTGTCAGCTTTACCGTAGAGAGGATTACTAACAAGTAGAGAACAGTTTGGATAGCTCGAATCACCCAAACGTGAAAGCCAAACAACGCAAAGCCTAGGGCAACCAAAAACGCATCCAGGCTACCCATATAAGCCTGTCCATAGAAGAAAACCGGTCGCTCGCCATTCAAAAGAATATGGCGCGCCATTAATGCTACAATTGCCTCATCGGCGTTGAAAGGAAAGGGATCGGCAACCAGCAAAGCCGTTTTCAAACCCGCCGCAAAGATCAGGAAAATTATCCAAAGAAATTTTGCATTTCTCATAGAAAAAGCGCTTAGACTCTAAACTAGAATGATTGTACCCGAAGAAAATCGCCCGAAAAACCAGTTTGCCCAAACGATTGTAATCCTTGGGTTCATTGTCCTGGTTTCTATCGGTTATTTCCTTGGTTTACCTGGTGTCCCCTTTCATCCCGACGAGCAGACTTATCTCTTCATGAGTGGCGATGTCGACCGCTTTTTTTCCAATCCCGGCGACCTCTTTTGGAACCCCTCTCAAGCCACCGAGCTGCGTCAGAAATACCGTTTACGGGATGCTCCGCTAAGCCGCTGGTTGATTGGGATTGGACGCCAAATCGCCCGCAAACCTGCCCCTCAAGTCGATTGGGATTGGAGCAAAGACTGGGAGACGAATCAAGCGAACGGTGCACTTCCCCCCCAAGATCTCCTGTTGGCAGGGCGTTTGAGCGTGGCATTCTTGTTCCCCCTCAGTTTATGGTTGATGTTTCAAGTCGCCAAATCCATCGGCAACAACCTCAGCGGTTGGGCAGCGATGGTCATCCTGGCAAGTCATGGGCTAGTCTTACTGCACACCCGCCGCGCCATGGCAGAGAGCGCGCTGCTGTTCACCTGTCTGCTCACGCTTTGGTTAATCCAGCGCCCTGAGCGGTCTCCCTGGTGGATAGGGCTTGCCGCTGCGCTGGCATTCAATGCCAAACAGTCGGCAGCCCCATTGGTGCTCTTAGCCGGCGTTGCGGTTTGGTGTTCAGGGAGCGAATCTGGATTGCGTTTTCCCCAGCGATTTCGCAATTTCATCTTTTTTTGTCTGACCTTTGGATTGGTTACTTTTCTCCTCAATCCCTTTTTGTGGAGCAATCCCCTAGCCGCCGGGCGGGCAGCCTGGTTTGAGCGCAATCAGTTGGTCGTTCAACAAGTGGAGATGGTTCGCGCCGTCAATCCAGAGATGGTCTGGGAAACCCCCTTCCAACGTCTGCAGGGCTTTTTCATCCACTTATTTTTCAGCCGCCCAGCCATTGCCGATGT
>DAOTZA010000125.1:0-20950 GCA_034434515.1 Anaerolineales bacterium
CCCCTCTCCCACAAGGAGAGAGGGGAGAGCCCTCACCCCCAGCCCCTTTCCCACAAGGAGAGGGGGGAGAGCCCCTCACCCCCAGCCCCTTTCCCACAAGGGGAGAGGGGAGAGCCCCTCACCCCCAGCCCCTCTCCCACAAGGGGAGAGGGGAGCAGCCCTCACCCCCGGCCCCTCTCCCAGGGCGGGAGAGGGGAGATTGACTCCAGAATTTGATCCGCATATCGTTCAGGCAACGGCAAAGGTCATTCCTTACGAACAATTTGATTAACATATCTTAACTAAACTCTTACATTTTTATCCTTGTTTTTTTTGTCCAACTATGCTATTAATTCTGATAACATTATCAATAATGAATTCGTTATTAAAATTTATAACGTAAGGATTGCCCATGAAGTTAACCAATTTTGCCGTGATCAATCACCCGGCGCGCATGCGCATTTTTCAAGCCTTGAATGGGGTTGAGCTCTCCACCAACCAACTGGCGCAATATCTTTCGGATATCCCAAAGCCGTCCATCTATCGTCATCTTCAATTATTGCTGGAGGCAGGGGTGATTCGCGTGGCGCGTGTGCGCCATGTCAATGGCATTGAGGAGCGCTTCTATACGGCTGTCGAGGGGCGCATTGATCCAGATGCCCTGTACAAGCCCGGCGGGCTGGAGCAATTTGCCGATCATGTGCGCCTTTACGGCTCTGCAGTTGCTCAAGATTTAGCCCGCTACACCTTAGAACGCGGTGAGCCTGACCTTAATAATATCGTTGCACGCGACTATGTCTTTTATGCTACTGAAGAAGAGTTTGTGCAGGTACGGCAGGCGATTTATGACCTGCTAGACGCTTGGGAGAAACATCCGCCCTCAGCCGGGAGTGTCAAACGGCGTATCTTCCTGATGGGGCACCCATTGCAAGCTGCTTTAGTAGCCGAAAACTCAAATCAAAACGAGTCTTAATTTTTTATTGTTAGGAGGTTTCTATGTCTAAAAACGTCTATCTTGCTTTAGCCGACCAAGGGAAAAACGCCTGGTGGCGCTATGCGGTGGGGATTGTCCTCACCCTGGTGATATGGATGGTAGGCACTGCGTTCCTGACTGTTCCTTTTCTCAATGCCCCCGATTCTGTCGCCGCATTTTCAGTGAGCTTGCTGACCTTTGGCTTGCTGATAGTCGGAGCCTGGCTGGCGACCGCGTGGCTGCACCGCCGTTCGTTCGGCTCGCTGATCGGCCCCAGCGGGCGGTTGAATGGCCGGCGGTTGCTGCTCGGCGCAGGCATTTGGGCCGGGCTGCTCATCCTGGTCACGCTCGCCAATGTGATTTTTATGGGTGTTCGCTATACCTTCAATGCCAACTTCTTGCAGGGCTGGCCGTATTTGCTGGCGGCGCTGGTATTGATTCCACTGCAAACCAGCGCAGAGGAGTTCTTCTTTCGCGGCTATTTGCTGCAAGCCAGCGGGCGGTTGACGAAAAACTGGCTGGTTTTGAGCCTCCTCAACGGCGTGCTGTTCACCCTGCCGCATTTGGCAAACCCTGAAGTCGAACAGAACGATTTCCTGATCGCCTTTCTCAACTGGTTTTTGGTTGGCGCGGGCTGGACTCTGATCACCCTGCGCAGCGGTTCGCTGGATTACGCGCTGGGCATACACGCCATCAACAATTTGCTCTTGACCGTACTGTTCGGGTACACGGGCGGCGGGCTGCCCCCGATTGCCCTTTTCGTGAACGAAGGAGCGCAAATCACTATGTATGACAACTTCAACCTCTTTGCTGCGCTCGCAGTGGCTTACTGGCTCATTTCGCGCCTAGAGAAACGCCCCGCGGCTCAAGCAGCGATGGCTGAAGCATGAAAGAACAAAGGCCCTTTGATTGGCGTTTTTGAATTTCTTTTAGAGGTGTAACGATGATCAAGTTATCTTCCCATCCTTTAGCAGACTTTGTGCGTTTCCTCAGGCATCCTACTGCCGAACGATTGTCGGGTGAATTCAAGCGCAGTTTGACCCTGCTCGTCCTGATCGTTGCGCTGGATATCCTGCTAACTTCTTTCACCAGCCCATTAACGGACTGGTTGATTGGGCTGAGTGGCTTTTCCGATGAAGGAGTCATTCAATCGGAAGAGATGAACCTTATCTTTTTTATATCCGGTGTGGTGCTTGTGCCCTTGATCGAAGAAGTCTCTTTTCGGCTTGGCTTAGCGCCTAACCTGGGGTTCCTGTTCCTTTCCCTGTTTCTCGGTTCGATCCAGTTTGCCCCTTCACCTTTTGCGGGTCTTTTCACAGAGGATGCTCTGCTCGTCCTCTCGAAATCACTCTTCTACTTGGCGATTGCGGGGGGCATTACCCTCTTCTTCTGGGTTCGCCAGCGCCGCGGGCACCCCTATACTGACTTCTTCTATCGTTATGTGGGCGTTTACTACTATGTCGGAGCAGTTCTCTTCGCCCTGCCCCATCTCGGCAACTATGCCAATCAGCCGACCTGGTGGTTAGCTCCTTTTCTGGTCTTGCCGCAGTTCATTGGCGGTCTGTCTTTTGGCTATTTGCGCATTCGCCTGGGATTCTGGTACGGTGTGGTGGCGCACATGTTGATCAATCTGCTGTACCATTTGGGCGATCTGATGAACCAACTGTTCGGAGCGCAAGGCGGCGTGGTATGGCTTTTGGTGTTAATTGGCTTTTCGTTGCTGGTTATCGTGGTGCCGATTTTCCGCAGAACTGTTCGAGAAGCGGGGTCACCTTCTTCGATCTCCTGAATCTGTCATAAAGACTCCCCTCACCCCCAGCCCCTCTCCCAGGACGGGCGAGGGGAGAACCCCTCACCCCCGGCCCCTCTCCCAGGGCGGGAGAGGGGAGTCTAATGGTGAATCAAAGGGAGATACAGCCGCTGCGGGAGATCAGGTATCCAAATCTCGCATGCGCTTTGCCCTTCAGGACACGCCAGACAATGGGAACGAAGAACTTTCTGCCCAACTGCGTAATTCGTCACCCAGGCATAAAGATGATGGTTAAAGACGATCAACTCGGCGCGGACGTTGCGGGCGTCTCCCAATCCGTCGCCTCCCACTTGCTCCCAGTCCACCTCTGAGTTGTTTGTCAACACCCCTCTTGTCCGCCAGAGCTGAAGGCCGCTGGAGAGATTGCTGATTGCCAGATAAAGCGCTCCGTCGTAAACCACCGCCCCATCGACCGATACTTCAGCGTTTGCTGCATTTCCGTTGATGCCTGGCTGACTGACCAACTGCCAGCTTCCCAAATCGCCGCTTGCGCTGCGGTAAATCAAAAGACCCTGAGGGGAACGGGTTGCGATGTAAAGGTAACCTTCTAACTCGCCCAGCAAATCGACCCGATTTCCTGGCGCGGTGGGTGCGGAGAATACCTCTTCCCAATGCGGCTGATCTCCCAGATGATCGGTGCGGAATAATTTGCCAACATCGTCATTGCGATCATTGATCGATTGACCCCGATGATGCACCCCCATGTATAAGGCATCTTTAAACACCATACTCGACCAAACCCCGCTATTGCTGGGGTCAGGTGCCTCTTGCCCAAAGCCGCTCAGGTTTTTTTGCACCCAGGAGTGCCCATCTTGACTGCACCACACCTGCGCGCCCTCAACCCAGTTTTGCGTTCCTCCGCACAGGCTTCCCTGAAAAACTTGCAGGTCTTTAAGGTTAACGTTGCTGGGGTGGCCAAAACCGGCGCCCTGGGAAGCCAGGGCATTCTCCCAGCTCGCCACATTGCCGCTAGGGCTGCGATAGAGATTAAACCCCCATTGGCTCAGACCTCGATTGGCCGTGCTGACATACAAAAACCCCCCGAAGACGGCCAGGCTATCGATGTGATCATCCTGTTCCAGATTGTGATTACCGAAGGGATAGCCTTGCTGATCCGCAGCTACTTCCTCCCAATCTGCCTGCGAATTGGGGGCATAGATACCCAAACGACTGCGCCAGAGACGCGCTCCCAGGCTGTTATCAGCTTCCATTCCTAAATAAAGCTGGCCGTTAAAGACCTCCACTTCAAAGCCTTCTTCATCAGTGTGTCGACCATCTGCCCCTCCACCGAGCCCAAAGGCATTTTGGTTGACTTGCTTGAACGGTTGACAGGCAATGAGATTGCTTGAGAGCGATGGAGCAGGATAAAAGGAAACGACAATCAGCAGGGTAACGAAAGCAAACAAACCGAAGAGATGACCGGGTGGTGAGGCTGTCTGCTCAGATTTGCAGGAGTAGCCGCTTGAGGCAGAGGGAGGAACGCCCGGCAAGTGCAGTGGCATGCAAGAAGGTTATGCGGAAAGAGGAAATTTGTCAAGGGAAATTCAAAACTACCGAATAATATCTTGACAAATTAGATGATATATAGTAAGATAATGTTCAATCATTTGATATTAAATAATCTGAACTCGAACGATTATGCCAACGCATTATCACGGTAATCCAGAAGAAATTCGCGCTTTGAATGCGTTTATCAAGCTGATGCGCGCTGCCGACTCGCTCGAAGCTCGCTTAGCCCAGCGCGGCTGTCTGGAAGAGCTTACTCCCAGTCAGTTTGGCGTGCTTGAAACCCTTTATCACCTGGGCAGCCTGTGCCAGAGTGAGTTGGCACACAAAATTCTCAAGAGCAGTGGCAACATGACAATGGTGATCGACAATCTGGAAAAACAAGGTCTGGTGCGACGGGAACGAGACACGCAAGATCGGCGTTTTATCACCGTCCATCTAACCGAAAAAGGGCGTGAAAAGATTGAAGCCGTTTTGCCTTGCCATGTCAAAGCCATTGTAGAGGAGTTTTCCGTCCTCACCCCTGCAGAACAGGAAACCCTGGGCGAGTTGTGTAAGAAACTGGGCAAAAGAGAAACCCGCCCATCTGCCCAGGCTGTGTCGATACCCGCGGTGGAGCAGGGGAAATGATCTTCAGAGAGGAATTTGGCGATCAAGCCATTCACCTGCAATTTAAACCAGATTCATTTCTCAGGAGGTAACCATGTCTTGGAAAATTGACCCAGCCCATTCAGAAATTAACTTTACCGTGCGGCACATGATGATCTCGAATGTGCGCGGGCGCTTCGAACGCTTTGAAGGAACGGTGGACTTTGATGAGAAAAACCCGACCAATTCCAGCGTGGAAGTGAAGATCGAAGCGGCTAGCATTAATACTCGCGAACCCCAACGCGATGCCCACTTGCGCTCGCCCGACTTCTTAGATGCAGAGAAGTACCCTTACCTGATCTTCAAAAGCAAGAAGATTGAGGTGCTTGACTCAAATCACGGTCGAATCATTGGTGACTTGACAATTCGGGATGTAACCAATGAGGTAGCCCTGGAGGTTGAATACAACGGCACAGTTAAAAGCCCGTTTGGAAGTACCTCAGCCGGCTTTTCAGCCAGCACAAGCATCAACCGCAAGGACTGGGGCTTACAATGGAATGTCCCGCTTGAAGCGGGAGGCTGGCTGGTGGGCGAAACAGTCCAAATCAACATTGACCTTGAAATCATTAAGGAAGAGCAGGCACAGGCGGTCTCTGCATGACCACTTCGTTTTCTGGAGATGAGCAGGCGTCCAACCGTGGGCGAAGCCTGCTCTCTCCGCTGGCTCCACCTCCACCGGTTGCAATTGCCCCCAGACGTATCCATCCCGATACCCGCCCGGCTTTTATCCATCTGCGCGTGGGCAATCTAGGGCGAGTTGTTCCTTTCTACCGCGATGTCCTTGGCTTACAGGTCAACCGTTTGATGGATCAGCAGGTAGTTCTGGGCGTGGCAGGTCGCGATCTGGTTGTTCTCCAGGAACTACCGCAAGGGAAACGCTATCGCGGCGTCTGCGGACTCTATCATTTTGCCATCCTGTTGCCCGATCGGCGAGCGTTGGCTCGCGCCATCGCTCGCTTATTTGCCTTGCGATATCCCAATGTTCCTACCGATCACATTATGACCAAAACCACTTATCTGGAAGACCCTGAAGGAAACCAGATTGAATTGTACTGTGAGTCCCCCGAAGATGGAATTTTTGCTCTACAAAACGGCGATTTCTTCGCCCGGCGCTCTGATGGCACTTGGAGTGATGGTCGCGAGGCCCTGGATGTAGCCGTGTTGTTTGCCCATCTGGACAAAGCTGACCGTCTGGATGTGCCCCTGCCTCCGCAGACGGTGATTGGACATTTTCATCTCCATGTTGCTAATTTAGAGCAAACTCGCCGCTTTTATCATGAGCAACTGGGATTTGATGATATGGGGGTTGCGCCGCGTTTTCGGATGGGGATGGTCTCGGCTGGCGGGTATCATCATCACATTGGATATAACACCTGGCAGGGGGAAGGAGCACCGCCGGCGCCGCTCAATGCCCTTGGTTTAGCGGCGATTGCTTTTTCCTTACCCAATCTCGAAGCATGGAAGACTTTTCGTGAGCGGTTGAAAGAAACTTCCCTGCCTTTTGACCGGCAGGGAGAAAGCGTTTCGCTAACCGATCCTTCGGGAAACAAGGTGCTCTTTTTGCCTCCGCAAGCCTGAGTACAGGTTCATTCTTTCAAGTGGACTGATGAGGCTTTCCATTGGTCAGCAAAAACGTGTTTTCAGGCTACTTTTGCCTGTGCGGAGCGTTGCGTCTGGCAGTCGCGACACACCCCAAAGAGCTGCAACCAGTGCTCGCCCACTTGATAACCGCTGCGTTGGCTGATCTTTTCGATCAGGGCTTCGATTCCCTCTCCGTCGCCTTCAAAAAACTCCACCCGTCCACAACCATTGCAAACCAGCAAGTGTTGATGTCCTTGAAAGGCGGTGACAAAAGCCTGACAGCCTTGAGGCTGGTGCACGCGTTGAATCAGATTTAATTCCTCCAGCTTTTCAAGCGTGCGATAAACCGTCACCAGACCCAATCGGGGATAGCGTTGATGCCCGATTTCATAAACTCTCAAGGGCGTGAGCGCCTGGGTGCTTTCGGCCATGATTTCTACCACCACCCGCCGTGGATCGGTGATCCGATAACCATTGCGTTGCAGGCATTCTAACCAATCTTGCGCTTTGCTCATCCCGTTAGCCTCCTGTTTTGCTCCGAACTCGCCGTTGGCTGGCCTGTCCCAACCACACCAGAAAGAAAATGGAGGTTGCAACCAGTACAATTGCACCCCCCGAAGCAATACCAAGGTAATAGGAAAGGTATAACCCCACACCGCCGCTAAAAGAGGCGAGCAGAGCAGCTACCCAGATCATGCGCGGCAAACGCGGGGTGAGCAAGTATGCAGTGGCGGCTGGCGTGATAAGCATCGCCACCATCAAAGCTACGCCGACGGTTTGCAATGATATCACAATTGCCAGAGCCATCAGCAACATCAGGAAGTAATCCAAGAATTTAACCGGCAAGCGCAGGATGGTCGCCAGAATGGGATCAAAGGAGAGCGTTACGAACTCTTTGTAAAAACCGATCACTGCCGCCAGAACCCCTGCGCCGAAAATCGCCGAAAGCCACAGGTCTCGATTGCGTACCCCAAGGACATCCCCAAACAGAAAGTGGGACAGGTCAACCGAGTAGCTGCGCACGGTTGAGATTAATGTAATCCCCAAAGCGAACATCCCGGCAAAGACAATCCCAATCGCCGTGTCTTCCTTGAGGCGGCCGCCCTGGCTGATGGCACCGATACCGATTGCGCTGAGCAGCGCTGCTCCCAGTGCCCACCAGAACAGGCCGCTCGTATTGCCGCCGTTAAGGATATACCCGATCGCCACGCCTGGCAAAATGGCGTGCGCCAGCGCATCTCCGAAGAAAGCCATGCCCCGCAGAACGACAAACGTGCCAATCACGGCGCAAACGCTGCCCATCAATACCACTGCGATCAACCCCCGCCACATGAAAGCATACTGCAAAGGTGTCCACAGCCATTCAAACATCGCTTAACCTTCCCCGTCGCTACAACAGGTGTCACTTAAGCCTAACCAGCCACCCTCGTCCGGCACAATTTGCAAATGACCGCCATAAGCCCGCCGCAGATTCGATGCTCTGAGAACCTCATCCGGTTGTCCTAATGCGATCAATTGCCGGTTGAGTAGCATGAGTTTAGAAAAATGTTGGCGGGCAAGGTTTAGATCGTGCAATGCAAAGAGCAGCGCGATTCCATTTTGCTGCAACGTCGGTAACAGCGCCAGCAACTCCTCTTGAGCAGGTAAGTCGAGGCCGCTCAATGGCTCATCCATGAGGATCAACTCAGCTTCCTGAGCGAGAGCGCGGGCAAGAAACATGCGTTGTTGTTGACCTCCAGAGAGAGCGTGGATCGGACGATCGGCTAAGGTTTGAATGCCAACCGTCTCTAAAGCCTGGCGAACGCGTTGCCAATCAGCTCGTCCAGGGCTGCGAAAGAAACCAATTTTGCCAACGCGCCCCATCATCACCACATCCTTAACGGTAATGGGGAATTTCCAATCTACAGCATTGCGTTGCGGCACATAGGCAATACAAATGTGTCCATCGGGGGCGTGACCGTAGATGTGCACATCTCCCTGAGCGGGTTTCAGCACCCCGGCGATGATTTTCAGCAGCGTGCTTTTACCGGCACCGTTCGGCCCGACCACCGCAAGATGCTCACCGCTTTGCAGCTTAAAGGAAATCTCTTGCAAGGCAGGATGCCCGTCATACCAGAAGCTGACGTTTTCCATCCGCAACAAAGGACTTTCGGCTTCGTGCGGATGACGGTGAACAATCCAGTGTTTCGTGCGGGTTAGCTCGTCTCTTAGGGTCATACGCGCTTCTCTTCCATGCAGAACCAAGAATGGAGGATGGCTCGAAGGCAAGGGTAGAAGGAGAGGCAATCCTCTGGCGATTCCCTCTCCCTGATTCTCCGCAAAACCTTTCTCCTTTCGGAGGCTATTTCAAGGCTTCGACAATGGCACTGACATTATATCGCATGAAATTGAGATAGGTATTAGCTGGGCCATCTTTTTCGGAAAGTGAACCGGTGTAAAGATAGACTAGTTTGATACCGGTATCATCGGCAACACGCTGGGCTAAATTGGGATTGACCGTTGTACCAACGAAGATCGCTTTCACGCCGAATTGACGAATGGCATCTTCTAAAGCGGCCAGCTCTTGAGCAGAGGGCTCAGCAAGGGTCGAAAAGCTTGGCAACAATGCTCCCACCTGGGTGAAACCATACCGCTCAGCAAAGTAGCCAAAGGCTTTGTGATCGGTAACCAGTTGCCGATTTTCGGATGGGATGGTCTCCACCTGTTGGCGAATCCATTGATCGAGTTCGCGGAGCTGAGCCGTATAGTCGGCGGCATTTTTCTGGTAGATGGCTGCATTCTGTGGGTCTTTTTCGGTTAACGTTTTGGCGATATTTTCCACCCAGACCATTACCAGGTTGGGGTCAAACCAGGTGTGCGGGTCGCCGGCGGCATGCTCGTGCTCATGTTCAGGCTCGCCTTCGCCGCTCGCTTCTTTTGTCGGCATGGCTTCCTCAGTATGTTCAGCCTCGTGGGCGTGTTCTTTTTCACTGGCAGGGGAATGCGCTTCGCCTTGCAACAGAGGGATGCCCTCCGAGACGGCAACGACCTTCTGGGCAGCCCCGGCGCTTTCCAGCAAAGCTTCCAGGAACTCTTCCAGGCCTGCCCCGTTGGCAAAGACCACATCAGCCTGGCTGACTTTTGCCACATCCTGGGGGGTAGGGGTAAAGGAATGAGGATCAGCGCCCACCGGCAACAACACCGAAAGCTCAACAGCGTCCCCGGCAATGTTGCTGACGACATCGCCGACTATGGTGGTGGTTGCCAGCACGCGGTACTTGCGCGCCTGTGGAGCGGCGGTTGGGGTAGGTGTAGCACAGGCAGCTAGCATGGAAAAAATGACCCATAATGGTAAAAGGCGATGTAGAGCAGTCATAGAAATTCTCCTTATTATGAAAATGATTATCATTGTCTTTATAATCGAAATTCGAGCGCTTGTCAAGAATGCTTTTTGTTCTCTACCCTTCCCTAGCGGTTGTTTTTCAGGTATCCTTTGGGTCAGGAGTAGCCACCCATTTACGGGAGTCTAATTATGCCCACTTTTCATAAATTAATTATCGGAAATGCCATCGAGATGAAAGAGATTGCGGATGAGTCAGTTCATCTTATGGTGACCTCACCCCCTTACTTTAATGCGCCATTTGACTACAAGCAACTTTATGAGAGTTATGACCAGTACCTACACATTCTTGGTCAGGTTGCCAGAGAAGTCTTTCGGGTTTTACAAAGAGGCAGAATAGCTGTCCTCAATATCGATGATATGTTGGTGGATGGCGAAAAATTCCCTATCGTTGCAGATGCGACCCACCTCTTTCTCCAAGCTGGTTTTCGCTACCGGGATCGAATCATCTGGAAGAAGCCGGATGGCTATCTCCGAATCAGCCGCCGCAGCGGTGTTATGCTGCAAAACCCGTACCCGATGTATTATTATCCCGATAATACCTTAGAAAGTATCTTAATTTTCCAGAAGGGAAGATTTAATTATCGTTCGATTCCTGAAGAAATTCGCCTTGCCTCGAAGATCGATCTTGAGCGATTTCAAAAAGAAAAATGGTATATGACCTTATGGGAAATGGTGAATGTTCTGCCCGGCTCTGAACTTGAAAAGGATATTGCAGCATTTCCGGAAGAACTTCCCTATCGCGTAATCAGTCTATTTTCTTACCTGGGTGAAACTGTCTTGGACCCTTTTGTGGGCAGTGGAACAACCATGAAGGTTGCCCGTTTATTAGGTCGCAATAGTATCGGTATAGAGATCAAGGAATCGCTGATTCCCGTTATTCGCAAAAAAGTTGGTTTTGAGGGCCAACTCCCTCTGGATCAGCAGGAAGACATAATGGAAATTATCCTGCGCGAACAAATTAACCAAAAAGAGGGGATGCGGTGAAGGTAACGGCTCGTGTGGCGGGAATCGAATATGCTCCAGTCCTGTGCCGCGAGCTCCCTTTGTATCCGATGGATCAGCTTGAGGAAGCTTTTTCACAGGAAAGCGCATTTTTATTGAAAACCAACTCGAAGAGACAGCTTGCCATCAGCCATTGGGTATCCCCAAAGAGAACCCGAAGTTATCCTTATGCCAGAGTTTATGACACGCTAAATTATGATGGGAAAAGAGTCGCGATTATTCCCGTGATGAAAGACGAAGGCTTGGGAGGGGATCGCGACTATATCCAATATGACACATTGACACTGATGGGGTTATTAGGGGTCTATGTCATCATTTCTTATTATAAGGATGCCGAGAGGAGCCAGCGGTATCCCAGTAAAATTACTGCTCAGCGTTTTGACTTTGTACACATCCAACGTGAGCTTGAACGTCTCGAGAACTATCAGTCTGATGCTTTGCATTGGAATATGCAACAGGTCGAGCAGATTAGCGAAGTCGCCCAGCGGGCAATCGAAGCCTATCGACAGATCACCCTCCGACTTGGTGTCGAATTACACTCCTTTGAGCGCGCTTTGAAACGTTTAGAAATCTTAAAGAAAAACCGCCAGTCGTTTATCGAACATTCACGAATGCTGGCGAGGGAAGCCCAGGAACGCGAAACACAGACCATTCAACCCAAAGAAAATCTCCATGCTCAGAAAGCAACTTTGACCATTGAGAATTTTCTCGGCGGGGTTTACTACTTTACCTGTGATGAAGTATATACGCGCGCAAATCAAATCTTTCTGGTAGAAGCCAAGCACAGTCAATCTCAGTTGCTTCCTGCTCTTGAAGATATTAAAGATGGGTTATTGAGGATGGTGTTCTTAACAAACCTGAAAGAGGTGACCGTAGATCGGCAAAGCTTCGAGCCAATTGCGGTGTTGAGACTTACTTCTGGAAAGCCGTTTGTGATTGAACACCTGACTACCTCACAATGGGAAACGCTGCGTTTATTGGAAAAAGAGGCCGAGAATAACGATTTTTATGTGATAATTAATAAGACCAACTTGAACAGGCTGGAGCGATAGCTCAACGATCCCAGGAAGTTGGAGGAGAGACCAATGCTAAACGATGTGTACAAAGAGGCCGAAGCGCGCATGAAAGGCGCTATCCAGGCGCTTGAAGAGGACCTGAGCGGTATTCGCACGGGCCGCGCCAGCCCGGCGCTGGTCGAGCGCTTACAGGTTGAATACTACGGCGTTAGCACGCCACTGGTTCAACTTGCCACGATCAGTGTGCCAGAGCCGCGCATGTTGCTCATCCGCCCCTTCGATAGCTCCTCGCTGAAGGCGATCGAGCGCGCCATCCTAGCTTCGGACCTCGGTTTGACGCCTAACAATGACGGTAAAACCATTCGCCTGATTTTACCTCCTCTCACCGAAGAACGGCGGCGGGAACTGGTAAAAGTGGTGCATAACCGGGTCGAGGAAGCGCGAGTTGCGGCGCGCAATGTGCGCCGCGATAGCATCCGCGATCTGCGTGAGCTTGAGCAGGAAAAGTTGATCTCCGAAGATGAACTGCAGAAAGGCGAAGCAGAACTGCAGAAGATTACCGACCGATATATTGAGGAAATTAACAAGATTGGTGAACGAAAGGAAAAGGAAATCATGGAGATTTAGGGTTAAGCAACAGCCTTCCGCTGGGTTGCTTAACCCTGAATTTCCCTGAGCGAAAATGGAATCAGCAGATACCCCTTCCCTCCCTCAAAAAATTCCCACCCACATTGCGATTATCATGGATGGCAACGGACGGTGGGCGCTGGCGCGCGGCTTACCCCGTCTGGCCGGTCATCGCGCCGGCACGGAAAATTTACGGCGCATCATCGAAGCCTGTATTGAATTTGGGGTCAAATACTTAACCCTTTACGCCTTTTCGACCGAAAACTGGGGTCGTCCGGCTGAAGAAGTGCAAGGGCTGATGCGCATCCTGGAAGATGTCATTGATCGAGAGCTACAACAACTGCACGATCAAGGCGTGCAACTGCGCCATATTGGCCGCCTGGACGGGCTTAAACCGATCCTGCGCCAAAAGGTCTTGCAGGCAGTGGAATACACCTGCAAAAATGACCGGTTGATTCTCAACGTGGCGTTTAATTACGGCGGTCGCGATGAAATTGTGTGTGCCATCAAGCGGATTATCGAGGATGGTGTTCCCAAAGAAGCCATTACCGATGACCTGATCAGCCGTTACCTCTTTACAGCCGGTGTTCCAGACCCCGACTTGATCATCCGCACTTCGGGAGAACTGCGCGGCAGCAATTTCTTGATCTGGCAGGGAGCTTACTCCGAATGGTATTTCACCCCCACTTACTGGCCGGACTTTGACAAGGAAGAATTACGCAAGGCGATCATCGAGTACAGCCGTCGGGAGAGGCGCTATGGCGGTGTGATCTCCAAAGACAAGGAAACCACGCCGAATGCTGGCTAGCCGCCTCATTGTCGCCATTGTGCTCCTCCCGCTGGGGGCGTGGGTAATTGCCCAGGGAGGTTTACCTTTAGCCCTGGTGGTTGCTTTGTTGAGTGGGGTGGCGGCGTGGGAAGTGGCGCACCTGCTCGGCAAGGTCGGTTATCGGGCAACCGAGTGGGGAATGCCCATCGGAGCAGCTTTGCTGGTGCTTGCCCGCTATCAAGGCGGCTTTGAAGGAGCTGCTTTTGCACTCAGCCTGGTGATCCTAGGCAGTATGACGGTTCACCTGATCGATTTTGAGCGCGGCCGTCAGCAAGCAGCCACCGATTTTGCCGTCTCGATGATGGGCATGATCTACTGCGGCTGGCTTGCTTCGTATATGCTCTCTCTGCGAGCAATCCCGGAAGGCAAGTGGTGGTTCTTAATCGCCCTGCCCTCGGTCTGGTTGGCAGATAGCGGGGCTTATCTCATCGGCAGACGCTTTGGCAAACATCCTTTCTCCCCTCGCCTCAGCCCGCATAAAACGTGGGAAGGCTATTGGGGAGGGTTGCTCAGTGGGGCGCTGTCGGGGGGGGTGCTGGCTGCCTTGTGGAGTTTAGCCGCTGGGCCGGCGACCGCAATTGCGGCCTGGAAAGGGGCTGTTTTGGGCTTGATCCTCGCTGCGCTCACGCCACTCGGCGACCTTGGGGAGAGCATGATCAAACGTCAGGTGGGCGTGAAGGACTCAAGCCATATCCTGCCAGGCCATGGTGGCATCTTCGATCGCATTGACTCCTGGCTCTGGGCAGGAGTCTTGGGATATTATCTGGTTGTCTGGTGGTTGGGTAATTGAAACGCAACTCTGGGACGTGGAAATAGCCCAACATCAATGTATCTGCAAAACTTAAGCGGATGCAAACTTCTCTGGCTTCAAGCCACATGTCGCGTGAGTTGGGGAAATTGTCAGTTTGGGATTAGTGAGATCGTCGTCCCGAAGGAGTAGATTGAGCGCCAAGCTGCGCCTGGTAAAACCTTCGGGACGTTGCAAGGGTTTATCTCACCGTTGAATCTATTGCTATCCCCTCTTGATCAGGGTGTAGCCAGGGGAAGCAACTGCGCGGTAAAGGCCTTTTGAACCTCGATGGCTTTGGGCAGCGCCTGATAGCGCAGAAGCATCTCCGCCAGGGCTTGCCATTGTTCCTGCGTTTGAGCGCCATAGCCGTTGGGGTTTTGGGCATCGTTCAACTCGGTTTCCAACATGTAGCGCATGTGGGCGGGGTCGCTTTGCGGACCGCTATACTTCAACACGATCTGTACGGCCTCCTCCACGTTTTGAGCCGCAAATTCGATGCCGCGCAAGGCTGCTCGCAGGAAGCGTTTCAGTTCTTCTGGATGATTGGAGATAAAATCCTCACTGGAGACATAGGCTAAGCCCAGGGTTGGCACACCATAATCGGCAGCCTCCCACAGGGTGATTTCATACCCCCACTGGCGAATCAAGTAGGGTTCATTGGATTTGAAGAGCGGATAGACATCCACTTTGCCCTCGGTCAGGATGCGCGGGTCAAAGCCGACATTAACCAGCGAGACTTTTTCAGCATCTGCACCGGCGGCGCTCAGCAGGGCAAATAAATCCGGCGGTGGTGTCCCTTTATAGCCGACTGTTTTCCCTTCCCAATCCTTAGGTGTGCTCAGGCCACGTTCGGCCAGGGCCGCATAGGCCTGTTGGCCGCGTTGCCCGATCAGGGCGATCGAAACCACCGGCAAACCAGGGTCCGCCCGCCGTTGCAAGATTGTCGCCGCATCCATGGTCGTCACCTGAACCTTGCCGGCTACCAGCAGTTGCACGTGCTCTCCCTGACCGGCTGAATGTTCGATAGTGACCTGCAAGCCTTCTTCCTCGAAAAAGCCTTTTTCTTTTGCCACGTAAGCCCCGACGAAGGGAAGATTTGCCTGAGGCTTATAGCCGGCCATAAAGGTCATGGCAAAAGGAGCGGTGGTAGGTGTCGGGCTGGTTTGGTTCAGTCCGGCACAGGCGGAAAGAAGCAGAAGGGAGATGATCACTCCAATTCGTAAGGTTCTCAACATTGAAAGCCTCCTTGAATTAAATTTAATCCACTGACGGTGTCCGCCAGGGCATTGCTTTGTATTCCAACCAAACCATCAGCAGGTAGATGAAAATGCTGACCGTTGAAACGACAAAGATGGCAGCAAAGAGGGGTGGCAGATTCAAGTTAGCGTATGCCAGCCACATCACGCGTCCCAAACCATTGCCAGCGCCGGTCCATTCGGCAATCACCGCACCCATCAGGGAGAGCGGCGCCGCCACCCGTAAGGCTGCAAAGAGATAGGGCAAGGCTAACCAAGCCCGCAGATGGCGCAGAGTTTGCCAAGCCGTGGCGCGGTGGACACGCATCAGATCCAGCATTTCGGAATCGGCGCTTTGCAAGCCCACCAGCGTGTTGACCAGAACAGGGAAAAAGGTCAGAAGGGCGGTAATGATCACCTTTGGCAAAACCCCAAAACCCAACCAGATGGTTAAGAGGGGGGCAATTGCCGCCAAGGGCATGGACTTGATTAAGAGCGCCAGGGTCATCACCCCCCCTTCCAGACGGGGTTGCAAGGTCACCCATACCGCAACGCCGATTCCTGCCAGCAGCCCTAAAGCCAGTCCTCCCAAGGCCTCCCCCAGGGTGACCCACAGGGCATGGAGGTAATAGAGCGGCTCGCCCCAAAAGGTGTGCCAGATGCGGCTGGGGGCGGGCAGCAGATAAACCGGCATGTGGCTCATTTGTACCCCAAATTCCCAGCCTAACAGAGCAAGCGAAAGGATGAGCGCCGCGCTGGCGATATCGAGCCGAGTTTTGGCGTTCATGATCCTAAAGGCAATCCCCTCCAGCCACGCAAAGAGGTGGGGCAAATGCGAAAAGCCTGCCAGGCGCGCCCTCGCACCCGTTTCGAGAAGGCATCACCCAAATAACGCTGACGCAAACGAGTCACCAGAGCCTGGGTTCCACCTGGGTAATCGGTTTCTTGAAGCTGAATGGCTTCGCCGCGCGCCACAACCCGCCGCAAGGGTGTCCACGGTTCATCAATGGTCAGGGAGACCGAGGGGTTTTCTTGCAGGTAGTCAGCCCATTGCGAACCCTCCCAGGCAGCGACATAAAAGGCTTTGCCATCCCACTCCTGCCAGACCGGCACAACATGCGGCCTTCCCTCCCGATTGAGACAGGCCAGGCGGGCAACCAGCGGCACCTGGAGGAATTGAGCGATATCTTCCTGGCTAAGCGGGCTTTCCTCGGCCAGCGAAGCGATCATTTGACCTTGATAGGGTGAATAAAAGGCTGCTCCGAAGCGATAGGAGAGGCGCATGGCCATCTCGCGCAGGGTTGGGAGAGTGCTCAACAAGGCAGGGCGATTTAACCGAGAGCTTGGGGCGCTGAGCAATAGAGCTGCCGCAGGGTTGGTTCCATCGCGGCAGATGGGTAGGGCAAGTTCAGTTAATTCTCGTCCCTCAAACAGCGCATAGCCTTGTTGACGGGTCTTTTCATCCACCCAGGGGGCAAAGAGGCGAGGGGCGGCCGATTCGCTACTTGCCAGGACTTCTCCAACCCGGAAAAGCGGCTGCAAACGGTGTGTGGCAGGCAGAACGGCTAAGAGCTGGGCTCCTTGCGCATGGGGCAGGGCTAAGGCAAGCGTTTCTTCAAGCGGGTGGGTTGCCCCTTCGTGCTCGAAGGCTTCGATCCACTCGCGCCAGTGCGGCAAAGGGGTTCCCATCCAGGCAAGCAAGCGCCGTCCAACGAAATAATTGCCACGAGGTTGGGCTTGCTCGATATATTCTTCCTCTTTTAGAAGATTGAGCAAGCTAAAAAAGGAACTGCGGGGCATTTGCAACTGGTGCATCAGTTGCGGAGCCGGGCAGCCGGCCGGATTTTGACGCAGGATTTCCAGCAGGTGAAAGGCTTTTTGCAGGGTTTTGGTTGCTTCGGACATCGCCGGTGACCGTGAATCTCGGATTTAGTCTATTATTCAAGATTATAGTCTAAAATATTGGATTGTCAATGGTAAATAGCACATTTGCCACCATACTCGTGAAGGGGGTCAAAGCAGGCGGATGCCTGGAGCTTTGAGTCAAAGGCAAGGAAGAAATCAATCGAAGGCGGATGGCTTACTTCCATGCTCCTCTCGGCGAGAGAATTTGCTCATTCACTTTTTGGGATAAAATTATGGGAGTTTATGCGTTTCCTTTGCGTTCAGCCGCCTCCATGCGTGATTTCATGGTTTGTTGCGGCAGTGAAATTGCCTTTTTACCGTAAACTTGTTTCCGAATGTCAAGGGAAATTCGTTCATGAGCCATAGTTTGCAGGTAAAACCGGTTGCGCTGATGGGTAAGGTTGTGCGTCTCGAGCCGTTATCTCTCGCTCACCTTGCCGATTTATGCGAGGTGGGCCTGGATGATGATATCTGGCGCTATATGCTCTACGGCTGGGTACGCACGCCAGATGATCTGCGACGCTGGGTGGAATCGATGCTTGCCCTGCAAGAGAAAGGCACAGATTTGCCCTTTGCGGTTATTCACCTTGCTAGTAATCGGGCAATTGGGGCAACGCGCTACCTCGAAATCCGACCGGCCGACCGAGGCCTGGAGATTGGGGGCACATGGTACGGCAAAGCCTATCAGCGGACGGCGGTCAATACCGAAAGCAAGTATCTGCTGCTCAAACACGCCTTCGAGGAGTTGGGTTGTATTCGCGTCCAGTTCAAGACCGATTTGCGCAACGTGCGCTCTCAACAAGCCATCGAACGGCTTGGGGCGGTCAAGGAAGGCGTCTTCCGAAACCATCGCATCCTGCCCGATGGCACCATTCGCCATTCGGTTTATTACAGCATCATCGTCGAGGAATGGCCAACCGTAAAAGCGCGTTTAGAACGATTATTAAGTGAATAAAAATAGAACCAATGGTTATTCCCATTCCATTTTGTTCGGACTCCACCTGCCGTGGGCTTGTTTTTGAAGAACGGGATCAAGAAACTTAGCCAGAATCATCAGCGCATCATCAAATGAGAGATGATTTAGGCCAATTTGCATCAGCAAGTTCATGAATGCCTTTTTGTATTTCATCGAGAGGGGCGGAAATTGAGTCGGAAGCGGATGAGTATCACGAACACGAAAGGTTGCCTCAATTGCTTTTTGAAGCGTTTCAGCCTGGAGGCTTTGCATGTGAGCCAGCATTAGGATATCCACCCAATCTTTTATCCTGCTGCTTTCTCCTGATGGATGAGGTAGAGTGCAGGCATGAACTTTTTCGGCAATTTGTTGTGAAATGGGGTAGGTTCGAATGGACACGGGTGAAATACCTGCAAATTCCAGGTAGGAGGGAACATCCAGAATTTCAGCGGGCTCGATAAGTATATCGCCAACTCCGACATCAATATGAAAGCGGGTAAATTCTTTGCCACCCACAAAGCATATCACAGGGTAACGTCCGACCGTAATGGTGGAGGATTTACTTACCTCGAATCGAAAATAATCCCCTAAGTTATATTCGCCTGCTGCCACCAACCTTTGATGGATAAAGTCAAACGATGTTTCACCTTGAAACAATAAGTCGATATCCATGGTTGTGCGATAACCTGAGCGCAGACTATATTGAAGAGCCAGTCCTCGTTTTAGCACCCATGCTGTGCCTTGCGTAGCGGCTAAGCGTGCCAAGAATCGCTCAAAGGCGACCATCTTACGAATCCATTCATGTTTACTCGGGTCGGGAGACCGTTTCTTGAGGTAATCATTCAGGGCATCCCAAAAAGCTATTGCTGTCGCATATTTCATTTTATGGCGCCTTTATGAGGGAAGCTTTAAGTAATAGCTTCATCAGGGCTTTACTATAGAATTCAAGCCTCCTTCTTAGTCGGTCTTCACTAATCATACCTCGTTCAAGGGCTTGTTGAGCGGCTTGAATGATCCATTCCGGTGACTCTCCTCCCCGATGTAAATCATAGAGGGTACGCGAAATGTCAGTTACCGGTAGACCATGGCGGACGGTGATCTCTTCAGGCATAAGTTTAGAAGTATGATAACGAATGCCCTCCCCGTCTCGTCTTGATGTCCGCGGCACCGTAACATGATACTCGGTAGGTATTCGATCGGTGAGACCATACAGAGCTAACGCACTTTGGTGAGAAAAAACGCCATTCATACTGGTCGAGAGCCAAATTTGAAAATAGTCGGAGTATGGCATATCGGGAAAAGTACGAAGGCGGTAAATCCCTCTTTGGACACGCAGAAATTTGCCTGCGGTGACAAGATGTGAAAGTAAATCTCGCGAATAGCCTGCCGTCAGGGCTTGTTTGTTTGTAAAGTACCCGGCTTGGTTTTCTGCGATGGTATAAAGTTTTTGGTAATCTGTTCTTTTTTCTTTCATATTCTTTCTGTGCGCGAAATGTTGAAAAAAATTCAACATTTCGCGCACAAGATTATAAACCAATTTTGTCTCGGCAATAACTTAAAAGAGTCGTTCAGGATAGCGGAAGATCACCTGGAGAACTGTGTCGTCTCCTCCTTCTGCCAGCAGGCGATAAGCCTCAGCGGCTTGCGACAGGTCAAAACGATGGGTGATCAGGCGCGCCGGCTTCAGCCGTTTGATCATCTCCCAGGCAACACTGAAGCGCCGTGCTTTGCTCCACCGCCCACTTAACTCAGGGGCAATCGTGCTGACCTGACTGCTCAGCAAGCGAATGCGCCGTCGATGGAAATGCCCTCCCAGATTCAAGGCGGTATGTTTGCTGCCGTACCATGAACCGATCACAATGCGGCTGTCGAAGCCGCACAGCTCAATGGCAAGGTTCAACGCCGTCGGAGAGCCGGATACTTCAAAAACCAGATCAAAATCCTCCACCTTTTCCTCATCCCGTGCATTGGGTAGGGCTTCCAGCGCGCGATGGGCGCCAAGCTGACGAGAGATTTGGCGGCGCAAAGGCAGCCTCTCAAAGGTGGTCAAGTCCGAGAGGGGAAAAGCAGCCAGTAAAGCGGTGGTCAACAAGCCTACCATCCCCTGCCCGATCACGGCAACCCGCTCGCCGAGCCGCGGCGCGCCATCCATAACCACATTAACAGCCGTCTCCATGTTGGGCAGGAAGAGCGCATCTTCCAGCGAGACCGCGGCCGGGATGGGCATTAATTCGGCTGGAGCAGCGTAGAAATGGCTCTCGTGAGGGTGAAAGGCGAACACGGTCTGATTCAGCCAGTGCGGGGAAACCGCTTCGCCGACCTGCACCACCCGTCCAACCAGCGCATAGCCGTACTTGAGCGGATAGGCAACCTCCCCTTTCAGGGCGTCGATGCTCTCATCGATGGACAGATCGGGCGGAACCTGACCGCGGTAGAACAACAGCTCCGTGCCGGCGCTGATCGCTGAAGCAAACGTTTCGACCAGAACTTGATCCGCCGGCAGGGGAGGCAAAATCTCTTCGCGGATAGCGACCTGCTGGGGAGCCTCGAAAACCAGGCTTTGCCGAACGATTTGCATGGTGCAAGTCCTTTCTTCTGGATTTTAAACCATTGTGTAGGCAATTCGGACACAGATCCACACGGATTGGACGGATGAACACGGGTAAGAGAAGCCGTGCCAATCGGGAGTCGAGCTCCCCTCGCCCGCCCTGG
>DAOTZA010000126.1:0-5943 GCA_034434515.1 Anaerolineales bacterium
GCCATCACCGTTCGGGATGGGAAAGGCGAAAAGGATCGCGTTGTGCCGTTGCCCGAAACCGTCATCCCTGCCCTGCGTCGCCAGATGGAACGCGTCCGCCTCCTTCACGAAGAAGACCTGGCGGCTGGCTATGGCGATGTTTCCCTTCCCGATGCTCTGGCTGTAAAATACCCCAACGCCCCGCGCGAACTGCTCTGGCAATACCTCTTTCCGGCCTCCCGGCGCTCCATAGACCCGCGCAGCGGTAAGCAATTTCGCCATCACCTTGATCCCTCTGCGCTGCAACGCGCCATCCGGCAAGCAGGGCAGAAAGCTGGTCTCCAAAAACGGGTCACTTGCCATACCTTACGTCATTCTTTTGCTACCCACCTGCTCCAGGCTGGTTATGACATCCGCACGGTTGTAAGGGCGCACGGCTGTGCGCCTCTACCGGACACAAAGATGTGCGGACGACCATGATTTATACCCATGTTCTCCAGCGCAGTAGCCTGTCTGTTCGCAGTCCGCTGGATGGCTAAGGGTGGTTTTAAATATTTGGTACAATCCCAAGCAAACCGATCGAACGAAGGGAAAGCCTTTGATGAATTCTTTTGCTGCCACAACGGTTGCCCATCCGAACATTGCCTTGATCAAGTATTGGGGCAATCTGGACGATGAATGGAATATCCCGGCCAACAGCAGCCTCTCGATGACGTTGGGTAAGCTCTGGACACAGGTGCGCCTGGTTGCCGACCAACAGCTTGATCGCGATCTCTTGAGGATTGATGGAGCGATTGCTTCACCGGAAGCACAAGCGCGCGTCAGTCAGTTCCTGGATCAAATCCGCCGCCTGAGTGGAAAGGCGTTTTTCTGCCGCATCGAGAGCAGCAGCAATTTTCCGCGCGGCAGTGGGATTGCCTCTTCGGCAGCGGCTTTTGCTGCCCTCGCCTTAGCCGCTGCGAGGGTTTTCGGGTTATCGACCGAGCCACAGGAGTTGAGTCGATTGGCGCGCCTCGGTTCTGGCTCAGCTTGCCGCTCGATCTTCGGTGGCTTTGTCGAGTGGATTGGCGGGCAGGATCATCGATCTTCTTATGCTGTTCCGATAGCTCCGCCGCAGCATTGGGAGCTGGTGGATTGTGTGGCTGTAGTCAGCACCGCCCACAAAGCTGTTAGTTCTCGCCAAGGGCATCGTCTGGCAAAAACCAGTCCGTTGCAACCCTGCCGTGTTCAGAGCGCCCCGCAACGCCTCGAAGCCTGCCGCCGGGCGATCCTGGAACGCGACTTCGAGCTACTAACCCAGGTTGTGGAATTGGATAGCAACCTGATGCACAGCGTGATGATGACCTCGCAACCTCCCTTGTTCTACTGGCAAGCAGAGACCTTAGGGATTATGGAACTAGTTCGGCAGTGGCGGAGTGAGGGAGCAGCGGTGTGTTATACGATTGATGCCGGTCCGAATGTGCATGTCTTGACCCTTGCCGATCAGGCAGAGCGTGTTAGGGAAAAATTGAGCCAAATCAACGGCGTACAAACGGTCATAGTGGCGCCGGTTGGGGAAGGGGCATCTTTTGTGGAGGGGTGAATTTCCCGTAGCGGAGCGAACCAAATCTCCAAAAGTTGGCTGCAAGGCTTTAAAAGAGGATATAATCAAGCTAAAGCAACTCTATAAAAGAAGAATCAGGGTATGAATTTTGATTTACTGACTTTCATTATTGGTATTGCCATTCTGATCTTCTTCCACGAGCTAGGCCATTTTCTCGCTGCCCGCTTGCTGAAAGTGGAAGTAGAAGAATTTGGCATTGGTTTTCCGCCGCGCCTTTTCAAGTGGGCAACGATTAAGGGCACGGAATTCACGTTTAATTTAATCCCGCTGGGGGGGTTTGTCAGGATAAAAGGAGAAAATGATCCCGAGGTGCCCGGTGGATTAGCCGCTGCCAGTCCCTGGGTGCGCCTGGCGGTGATTGGCGCCGGCCCGCTAACCAACATTCTGATCGGCATCCTCCTATCGGTGTGGCTGTTCTATCAGGCAGGCGAGCCGGTCTTGGATCGGGTTAAGGTGATGGGGGTTGCGCCGAATTCGCCGGCTGAACAAGTTGGCATCCGTCAGGGGGATGTAATTCTGGAGGTGGATGGAGATCGAGTTGAATCGGTCGAAGAGCTGCGCGACTTAATTTATGCCCATCTTGGAGAGCAAATTCGTCTGGTTTACGAGCGAGAGGGCCAAACCTACACAGTTACATTGGTGCCGCGCAATCCACCCCCCGAGAATGAAGGGGCAATTGGCATTCTGATGGGGTATGACACGCGCCCGATTTCGATTTTTCGCGCCATTCCCCGCGGCATAAACGCAGCCTTTAATTATGTGCGCGTCCTCTTTTCGCTCCCTCGTCTCCTGATGAGCGGGGAGATCTCGCCAGAAGCAGCCCGTCCGGTGGGATATAAAGGGATGTTTGACCTCTATCGCCAGTTGGGCGATTCACTGGCTTTCTTCACCGCCATCACCATGTCGTTAGGGGTGTTAAATCTGTTTCCCATTCCCGCCCTCGATGGAGGTCGCATTGTGTTTGCTCTGGTGGAGGTCATTCTCCGCCGTCGAGTTCCTCCCCGTTTTGAAAATGCTTTGCACTACATTGGCTTTTTGGTATTATTAGCCTTGTTGATCTATATCAACATCTTAGATTTTGTTGATCCAGTTAAGTTACCCTTTTAGGAAAAAGGACAATGAGAAATCCGGCAAAAATTACCCTGACCCAATTGAAACAAGCCTTGCTCGATGTGAATACACCGTTGGCGGCTGCGTACTTATATCGCTTGTCTGATCTCAGTGAACAAGACCTGGCTGAGATTAAATCCTTTTGGCATGAAATTCCAGGTTGGCGCAAGCAGGCTCTGATGGAAGACATCGAAGAGATGTCGGAGAATGATCCCCTGCTTTCTTATGAAAATTTGAGTCTGTTTGCCCTTTCCGATCCGGATGCCCGCGTGCGCGAACTGGCGATTCGTTCCCTGGCTTACTATGAAGAGCCAGCTTTCCTCACCACGCTTTTGGATATCTTGAAAAATGATCAATCCCCCGAAGTGCGCGCAGCTGCAGCTTTTGCCTTGGGAAAATTTGTCTTTTTGGGTGAGGTTGAAGAGTTAGCTGCAGAACGCTTGCGCGAAGTGGAAGATCGCCTGATCCAGACCTTTACGGGCAATGACACGCTGCTGGTGCGCCGCAGCGCTCTTGAAGCCTTGGGGTTTTCAAGCCGCCCCGAGGTAGAAGCCTTTGTCCGGGAAGCTTACTACTCGAACAACCGCGATCTGATCGCCAGCTCGCTGGTTGCCATGGGGCGCTCGGTGGATAGCGAATATACGCCCCTGGTCGAAGCGATGTTAGATCATGAAGATCCTGTTATCCGCTACGAAGCCGCCCGAGCCGCGGGTGAATTAGAAGCGGGAAGCTGTCGGCGGCGCTTACTCGAATTGGTGGATGATCCCGATTTAGATGTGCGGTTGGCCGCCATCTGGTCGCTATCCCAAATCGGTGGTGAAGGGGTGATGGACAGGCTCCTCGACCTTTATGACACGACCGAAGATGATGAGGTCCTGGATGTGCTTGAGGATGCCCTCGATAATCTAGCTTTCACCGAAGGCGAAGGCTTTTTTGGTTTGTTGGATGTTGAGGAAATGATCAAAGACAATGAAGAGGGGGAATTTGACGATTATCTAGACGATTGGGATGAGTTTGATGATCTTGAGGACGAAGATGAGGCCTGAGGGTACCTGCGATCTTCGTTGACGGACGGATGAGTCATTCACGGCTTTGGGTTTTTTCGTTAATAATCTGGCTAGTATTGAGCGCGGCTTGTCCGCTCCAACAAGGGGAAGAGAAAGTCGATTGGAATTGCCTGCTGACCTTTCGGTTTGCTGAATCCCTGACGCTTAAAGGTAAAATCCTAACTCAAAATCCTCCAAAAGAATTGAACCTGGTTCTTGTTGCCGACTCTCAGATGGTTGTGCAATCGTTATCGGTTGATGACCAGGGAAATTTCGAATACCTGCAGAATTTTCAACGATTTCCGTTGCGGCCCTTTGTGCGGGTTGAATACTGGTTGGAAGGCGTTCTGCAGAATGGGACGCCGTTTACGACCTCCAAAAGAGAGTTTCTCTATGAAGACAATCGATTCCCATGGAAGACCCGCTCACAAGCGCCGTTTCGGGTTCACTGGCGTCAAGGTGATTTGCAGTTTGCCCAAACAGCCTTGAATGTGGCAAGGGAAGCTCAGGTTGCAATAAAAAAAATGTTTCCTGTGGAAGAAAACCGCCTCATTGACATTTATATTTATGAGACGCCAGGAGAGTTACGTCAGGTGTTCCAAAATGCCAATCCGAGTTGGGTAGGCGCACATGCTGATCCAGACCTGGACGTAATCCTGATCTCCGTCAGCGAGGGGCTGGATCAACGTCTTCAGATGGAACAACAGATTCCCCATGAATTGATGCATATCTATCTTTATCACTATCATCCGACAGCGTATGCCAATCTCCCTCCCTGGCTGCAAGAGGGATTGGCAACGGCTGTGGAGTTCTATCCCAACCCGGAGTATTACCCGCTGCTCGAAACTGCCTGGAAAAATCAATCTTTGTTGAGCATAACCGATCTGTGTCAGAGCTTCCCATCAGAAGCGGCTCGGGCGTACGTGGCTTATGCTCAATCTGCGGCAATTGTTCAATATCTGATCGATCAGTATGGGATAGAAAAGATTCGGAAGTTAATTGACGCGTACGGAGAACAAATGGAGTGTGAGGCCGGTTTCTATCGCACGTATGGATTCTCGCTGGCTCAGCTCGAAGGGGAATGGCAGAAAGCCCGCTTTGGTGAGACAAATTCAACCCAAGCGCTGGCAAATCTTGCCCCGTGGGGAATCTTGCTGATTTTCGTCCTGTTTCTGCCGCTGGTTTTCTCCTGGCGTTTGCTCTCTCACTCTTCTCGGAAGGAGGTTGCATGACTGAAGAAACACAAAAACGATTGCACGCCATTGTCGAGGGCACTGTGCAAGGGGTGGGCTTTCGTATGTTTGTGGCTCGCTTGGCTGCGGATTACCACCTGACCGGCTGGGTGCGAAATACGTGGGATGGAAAGGTTGAAGTGGTCGCCGAGGGGGAGGAAGAGAAGCTCAACCAGTTCGTCATCAACTTAAAGGTCGGGCCACGCGCCGCTCATGTCACCAATGTACAGGTTCAATGGTTGCCTGCCAGTGGTGAATTTGCGGACTTTCGGATTCGTTCTACCTTTTGATTGCCTTAGCCAAAGGCGATGCCGCGTTCTTTAAGCGAGGCGTAGCGGTTGCGACCAACAATAATATGATCGAGCACCTCGATATCCAGCAGTTGACCGGCCTGGATGATGGCGCGGGTGAGCGATATATCTTCGCCGCTAGGAGTTGGATCGCCGCTTGGGTGGTTATGGATGACAATGATTGCCGCGGCGTTGAGGCGCACTGCCTGGCGAAAGATCTCCCCTACCCGAACCTGCGCCGAGTTCAGCGAGCCACGCACAATTGAGTGAATCTCTAAAACACGATTGCGGGTATCCAGGATCAGCACCCGCATTTCTTCCTGCTCCAGACCGCTCATTTCATGGTCAACGAGCATGAAAGCATCCTCTGGGCTGCGAATGGTCGGCCGCTCGTCTGATTCGAGGCGCATGCGGTTACCCAGTTCGATCGCCGCTTTGATCTGGGCGGCTTTTGCTGGCCCAATGCCATGTTGAGCGCTTAGCTCTTGAAAAGAGGCGCGATGAAGGCCTAAAATGCTGTGGAAATCCCGCAGCAACCGTTGTCCGATCTGCACGGCATTCTCGCCAGGGAGACCGGTGCGAATTAAGATCGCCAGTAACTCTGCATTGCTCAGGGCGCTGGCGCCTTTTTCAGCCAGTCGTTCGCGCGGGCGATCGGTTTTGGGTAAATCTTGAATGCGAAA
>DAOTZA010000127.1:0-3190 GCA_034434515.1 Anaerolineales bacterium
TCGGTGGGTTCGGCGATCTGCGCTCGCCAGAGCAGGCTTCCGTCCTCCAAGACGGAAACCTGCTCAGTGCGATGCCAGCGCGTTTCCCCTACGCGGCGCGCCACGCGCGGCTGAAATCTCAAGAGAACTTCCTCCGGCGCTTCATCGGTGTACCAGATTCCCCACGCAAATTTCAACAATTCGCGCACATCGAAATCGGCCGGAATCGCATAGCTCTGATGGGTTAATTCAATCCGTTCGATACGTTCCACCTTGAAGGTACGCAAGGCGCCCGGCGGCTCGCGATAGCCAATGGTATGCACGGCCTGGCCCACGGCGTAGGGTTCGATGTAATAGGGGGCAAAGAGATACTCGCCAATCTGATCCCCCTCCTTGCGATACCAGATTTGCACCTTGCGCTGTTCTGCCCAGGCAAGGGTTAAGACCTCCAGCGAGCGAATAAAATTCGGGTCTTGATGGCGGCGGCAATCGTCCATTTCATCCGCCGAAAGGCAGAGATGAGCGCTAATGCGCGGCGCCAGGCGATCTAAAGCGGTGGCTAATTTGCGCAATGCCGAGGCGGCGTGCGGGTTTTGGCGCTCCAAGCGGGTTGCCAGCAAACGCGTGGCTAGATGCACTGCCATGGCTTCGTTGAGAGTCAAACGTACGTGCAACAAATAAGCCGTGCGGTCGATCTTCCAGCGATGACCATCCTCGTCATCCACATAAATATGCTTGGGCATATCAAATTGATAACGGCTGATGGTCGAGCGATGCACCCCTAACCGGCGGGCGATCTCGGTGGCAGTCAACCCTTTGGGGTGCGCGAACAAGAGTTGCTCAATTTGCAACATGCGCTCGGCTTTTTTCTGAATCGAGTTCATGCCTCCCTCGTTCTAAAACCTGAAACCCTTGTGACAAGTATTGTAACAATTCAACGATTGATGACATTATACAAGACCTCTGTTGCAATTCCTGCAACGCCATTGAAAACCTTGCAAGTTTGTTAGGAGATTTTACGCACCCAGAGAAAGGTCAACTGCTAAGCGGCTGGAAAGCCAGGCAGCCCGGTCTTGAATCCATCAATCTCGTGTTTGAATGACCCATGGCGATCTTGGAACAGGTCTCTAACGCCAGCCAATAGCACACATTTTTTAATCTGTTTTATAATCAGCGCAAGGAGAGCAAGACAACCGCAAAATCTAAAAACCTGAAATTGCCCATGAGCGAAAACGATCATTTTTCTATCGAACATGTCCTCAGTCACTATTCGCTTGGCAAACTGCTGTGCTGCGAGCAAAATTTACGCGGCTACTGCAACACCAGTTTCGCCATCCAAACCCTGGATGGCGACACGCCAACCTGGCACTTCTTACGGCGCTACAAAGCCACTATCCGCGAAGTGGAAATTCTCTTCGAACACTCCCTGATCCAGCACCTCGCCCAATTTCCAGAGCTGCCGGTGGCAAAGCTGGAGGTCACCAGAGAAGGCAAAACCTATCTGATCGAACCCTGTCAGAATTGCACTTCATCCCCGACGTTTTTTGCCATTTTCGACTTCTTAAGCGGCGAAGATCGCTATACCTGGGTCAATCCTCACTGTAGCGAGGTGGAATTGCGCAACGCCGCCGCACTCTTAGCCCGCTATCATCAAGCCGTGTGGAATTTTCAACCCCAGGGCAAGCGCGAAGAGCCCGACATCCGAGGCTTGTTACCCATCATCTCCGCCAATTTGCGCGCCTGCCTGCAAAGACCCTTACCGGCTGAACATCAAAATCCTATCCGGGAGTATTCAACCTTTCTACAAGAAAAAATTGCCCAACTTCAGCGAGCGTTTTCCTCCCCCAAAGCTGCTCAGTTACCGCGCCTGATCGTTCACCACGATTATCATCCGGGCAATTTGCGCTTTGCCGGGGATGAAATCGTCGGTCTGTTCGACTTCGACTGGGCAAAACTGGACTGGCGGGTTCTGGATGTGGCTTTGGCCTTGTTTTATTTCACCGCCGAATGGCAAGCAGAAGCTGATGGCAAGCTGCGCCTGAAGGAAGGTGACACCTTTCTGGCTGCATACCAGCAAACCATGCAAAATCAAGAAGACGGACATCCGCTTAATGAAGTAGAGCAAGAGATGCTGTGGCAATTCATTGAAGCGGCCAATTTGTATGTGCTGAACTGGACGGTTCTCGATATCTTGAACAAAGCGGTAGACGTTGACGAATACGCCACCTATCTCTGGCACGGCTTACACACCGCCATCTGGCTGGAGCAAAATCAACCAGGCGAGTCATAGCCCTCACCTCCGGCCCCTCTACCAGAACGGGCGAGGGGAGCAGCCCTCACCCCCAGCCCCCTCTCCCAGGACGGGCGAGGGGAGAAGCTCTCACCCCCAGCCCATCTCCCAGAGCGGGAGAGGAGAGATACCCTCACCCCCAGCCCATCTCCCAGAGCGGGAGAGGGGAGATACCCTCACCCCCAGCCCCTCTCCCAGGGCGGGAGAGGGGAGATTGTCTCCCCCACATCCCTAAACCTTTCAATCCTGCAAGCTCGGTTTATTAGCTATCAAGTAAACAGAGCCGCATTTTCTGGTAAAATTTAGCCATTGATGATGGGGATAAACAAGCCGAAAGGCAACCCTCCACTAAGCACTCTTATCGCCACCCTGGGCACCGAGCCACAAGTGGTGACTGCGACGCTCGATCTGCTCTTGCGTCAAAACGAAAACATCTGCTCCGTCCATGTTGTTCACACTGTGGCGCCGAGCAACACAGCCATTCAGCAAGCCGTGCAGGTATTGCAGGAAGTGGCATCCCAGGCGCACTATGGGTCGCTCCTTTTTGCCTTTCACCCGATTGCAGCCGCCAACGGGCAGCCTTTTGATGATGTGGAAAGCGAAGCTGCCAGCCGGGCTGCCTTCAGCCTGCTCTTCCATCTGGTGCGCCAGGCAAAACTGAACCAGGAGCAGGTTCATCTGTGCATCGCCGGCGGGCGCAAGGTGACTTCCATATTTGGCATGGCAGTGGCGCAGTTGCTCTTCGAAGAGAGCGACTGCCTGTGGCACCTGTATTCGAGTGGCGATTTCCTGACTAGCAAGCGACTGCATCCCCAGCCCGGCGATGCTGTTCACCTGTTACGCATTCCGGTCGCCTTATGGTCTTCGGTTTCTCCCGTTTTGCTGGATTTAGCGCAGATCGAAGACCCCTTCGAAGCTTAC
>DAOTZA010000128.1:0-7332 GCA_034434515.1 Anaerolineales bacterium
GCGGTTGGCGATGACCACCGTTTCGAGGTGAATGAGCGGTGCTACTACCAGCTTTTCGTCCCCTTTGGTGACGATCAGGCGTTCACTGTGTTTGCCGATAAAGGCGCCATATTGATCGACAATTAAGTGTTGGATGATGGTCATAACTTGCCTTCCAAGACTTCCTGATAGAGAGCGAAGTACCGGAATCGTTTGAGGCGCATTGCTCCATCAGCGTGAGGCTAGTCTATCGTCTCCCTCACTCCTAAGGATTGGCATTTACTACCTCTTCGCGGCCGAACCTGCGCAATTGCAGCTTACCTCCTTCATAAGTACAACTAACTCTGGTTGCCTGCGAGACTCTGAAGTGACCAATTGGCTGGTTGCCCTGTTTTTTGTGAGTGTAATTATCATATGCGGAGCCATTTTGCAAGCGTGCCTGAACTCTATGAGTGAGTTCATTAACTTTTTCCTCAAGATCGCTGGAAAGCGTTGGCTGATTTGCGGCGGCCATCAATCGCCTACGCCATTGATGCTCAGTTTTATCCAGCCCGTTTAGCAGGCTTGAGATACCAACAGTGCTCAGAACCAGCCGTTGCTGCAACTTTCACCTCCTGAACTTAACGCCGTTTTATGCGGATCACTATTTCTCCTCGCTCGCCTTTGCCCAAGGCAAAAAACACCCTGGCTTTTTTGCCCGGCGACCAACCCTTTTCGTCAATGGCTGAGCGGTCAAAGCGCCACTCCTGTCCGCTCTCTTCATCGAGCAGTCGCCCCATGCCTGTTGCCGGCTGATATTCGAGAATGACGCCTGAGCGCCAAGTCAACGCTTCAGGTTCTGATGGCGACTGGGCAGGCAACGGCGTTGCCGTTTCCTGTGCAGACTGTTGTGCAGGTTGAGCGGGCTGATCGGCAGGAACGCTCTGAAAGTAGCCATAGCCAGCGCTGGTCTTTGCCCCTACACCCAGTTGGTTCAACCCCTGCACCAGCCAGTTTTGCGCCTGGGTTTGCAAAGTAGCCTCCGCTGCGCCACGCCACCCGATGGCAAAGCGAAACTCGGTCTGCGGCGCAACGACCAAAAAGTGAACCGGCACGGGACTTTGCCAGTCGGTTGGATATTCCTCCCCACTGTAATATCTCGGATAGTGAGGGTTCATGATATCCCATTCCAGGGTAGGAAGGTGGGTAGGAATGGCATCCAGAAAAATTGCTCTGCCAGCGCAAGCGAGCGTGCCAAAAATCAGCCGAAACTGATCGGCAAGCTGTTTGGCTTCAGGCTGCCTGCCATATTCCTGTTCAAAAGCCCGCTGATATTGCTGCGGCTCGTCAAGGGTAAGGATTGCTTCAAGGCGGTGCCAGGGACCTTTGTGCTTTTGCGCAGAGTGCGTATCGGAAAATTGGGAGAGCGGGGAAGTGGGCGAAAAGCGCAGCAAAGCGTGACCCAGAGCATCACCTACCTGATAGAAAGCATAGGCGCGGGCAACGCCCTTAAGGCTGCTGCCCGGTAAAATCGGAAAGCCATAGCGATGGAAGGTGAAGCCCACTTCAAGAGGCCCTTTGCGACCCAAGCCGCAAACCAGACGCCATTCAGTTTTTAAAGTGAAAGAAAGAGCGCCCAGCGCCTCAGCTTGTTGTTGCCAGCGAGCGTTTAAAGCCTGAAGCAGGGATCGATCAAGTTTCTTTGCTGCCTCGAGCATCATCTGATGGGCGTCTTTCTTTGCCTCTGCCTGAGTAAAATCTGGCAAAAAGCGCTCAAAGAGCAAGCCTGGATTTTGCGGCGCTTTGTTACGATGCTTCTCGAACGACTGCCGGGTATGATAGGGCAAGGGATAAGTGAGGTTATCCGCCTGGCGTCGCGGTTGGGCAGGTTGCAATTGTGGCGTTTTCTTGGCAACCATTCAAGACTCCTGTTCACTCAGTTCAGCTTCAGCAAATCGTTTGAGCCACTGCAAAAAAGCTATCGCTTCGGCAGTAGCGCGCCGGTAGTCATGGGTGCTTGCTTCCTCAGCGGTGATTCGGACAAGTAAGTCGGGCTGAGTTTTCTGATGTTGCCAGCCCATTTGCTGCATTACCCATTCAGAGAGATCGTGGAAGATCACCGAATGTTCATCATCCGGCTTGCCTTTGCCCTTTGCCCGCCAGAAGGCAAGCGTTTGAGCCAGGCCGTTTATCTGAATATCGGCGGGTGCGCTGCGGGCAAGTTGCCCATATTTTTGAGCAAATTCTTTGCTGCGCTTTTTGGCAGCCATCACTTTTTGCCAGGCGACCTCGGCGCGGCGTTGTTCAAGGGAACGCTGACGTGTCATGCGGCACCTCCTGCGGTAAGACGCAGGGCAACGATTCCCTGCCCAGTGGTTTCATCACCACCTAATTGAGTGCGGCTAAGCGGCAGGTTTTCGATCTTGTTGAGGATTGTTTCAGCCGAAAGGTCGCTTTTACCATCCCGCGCTTTGGTGGCAAAGAGCGGGCAGTAAAGCAACGAATCGGTAGGCAAGGCTTCGGCAGTCCACAAGGCGCCAGCGCTTACCGTTTTGGTTTCAACATCCAGCTTGATATGCGTTTGTACTTCGGTGCTGTAAAGGACAAAATCGCGCCAGGCATCTTCTGGCAAAAGGCACAGTTTGTGAGGTAGTTGCTCGCGCCAGTAACGGTATTCCGCAGTTTGGGGGAGAGCGTTTTGGGCAAGCCACTCACCGATTGCCTGAATCAGCGCTGCGTGGCTCTGATCGGGATTAAAGCTATAGTCTTCCAGAACAACAAAATTGCCAGCGCAGAGGGCATCGCCATTAACCCAAGCCGTATTTTGAGCGGGCTGCTGGGAGGGCAAATTGATGGAAAAATTCAGGCGGGCGATTTCTGCCAGGCGGCTAAAGCGTTGCAACGCATCCAGACTGGTCGTCCAGGCAAAAACGCCGGCTAAGGAACGGATGGGAAAGAGAAGCAGACGAGCATCACCAACCGATAGGGCGCCGGCATGATCGGCGGCGTTGCCCGTCTCAGGGCCGAAGATGGCGAGATGTTCTCCTTTGGTGAGCGGGGATTGACGGTTTAAGTTAGGATCACTGGCAGCGCGCAAACGACCTTTCAGGCTGCTGGCTTGAATCATGGGGTAATTGGTCGTGCGTTCGCGTTGGATGGGCAAGTCCACTGCGCCGAGACTGCGACCACTGCCCACATGCAATGGGGTCTCAACATAAAGAAAGATCATCCGAGTTGCTTCAAACATGGCTATACCTCCTGAAGAAAAATTTGTCCGAATCCAATCTGGGCGCCTGCATCGCTGATGGCGCCGCTTTGGAGCACATGTTCTTTAAGGGTGGTGGTGCCTGAGGTTTCAAAGTAATAAACGCTGCCGGCTGGCACATAGCGATAAGCGGCTTTGTGGCGATTCTTTGCCCAGTCATAACCGCCTACGCTTTCATAGCGATTGAATGCCGCAGCCATCAGGGTGACATTGCCATCGAAAAAGTCGCTCCAATCTTCTCGGGCTGGAAGCCAACCGTTCTGGAAATAGGTTGGGGTGGCAAAGTAGACCTTAAAGCGTTGCCCAAGTTGGGCTGGAGGTTTTGGAAGAGCAGGTAAATTATCCAGCACCTGATAGCGCGCCCCACGCCCCTCGCCGCCTATCCGCAAGACACCTTGGGCAGGCCAATCAGGATAACCGCTAATCTCTACATATAAACCGACATGTTTGCGGGGGCGAATGAACTCGGCTTCGTAGAGGTAACTGCGCTCGGTTATACCCAGATGATCCTGGCGTTTGATGCCGAAATAGGCTTCGCGCGCAAACAGCTCCTGGCTTTCGACCCCAACAACCATTTCACCTCTAAGAGCTTGCCAGAGAGTGGGCTCATCCAACCATTGCCCCGGCAACCGTTTAGTGGGTTCAACGCTAGAGAACAGCAAGGCAGGAGTTGGACAACTGGTCAACAAAGTTTTTGGATTCGGTTGAACCAGCTTAAGCTGCACATAGCCAGAGTCGGTGGGTGTCATATCGGCTGGGACAGGAAAATAGCGCCTGAATTGCTTTCCATCCCACTGAGCAATAAAGGGGCCGCGTAAGCGCAGATCTTTTACGTCCTCGGAAGTCCCCACTGCCTCAGCAATGGCTTGAGGGTCGTTTAAATTTACGCCTTGCAAGACAAGCTGATGCGAACGGATGACCCCTTGAATGACGCTTGGGTATGGGGGGAAGAGGCTACTTGCGCGATGATCGCTGGTTGCGTCAAACGGTTTGCCATCCCGAAAAAGCCACACATCGATGGGTTCAAGAAAGAGTTGCATCATTCAGCACCTCCTCGGGCAACAAAGCGGGCAAAAAGCAACCATTTGCCTAATTCGGTTGTCTGTTCGGGCAACTGGCCAGCCCAATCTGTCAGCCATTGCGACCATTGCCGAGGATCAAATGCCTGCGAGCGTTCAGCATTGCGGTGACGGGTGAGCAAGCGACAGAGCTGGCTTTGCAAACGCTCATTTGCTTCTGGCAATGCATAAGCCAAACCGGCGGCCTCATAGGCAAAGCCAGAAGCCAGAGCAACCACTCCCTGGGAGTTTGGCTTTAATAGGGCAACCAGTTCATCAAATCGGTTTCCCATTGCCTGCCAGGGGCTGAACGCTTGCAGGAATTCGCCGCTGCGCCGCATGACAGAGACGCAGACTGCATTTTTCTCTTTCACTTTGCTTTTAGCATCTTGTTCGGCCTGGCGAGCAGCGCTCAGAGCAGCGTCTAAAGGATAGAGATGGTGCGCAATGACAATGCCGGCTGAAAGCGTACATGAGCGTGAGGGTTCATTCGGTCTCTTTACCACTTGCGAAAAGGTATGGGCTAGTTCGGAGGCTAGCGGCAAAGCCCTGGAAATAGGTGCAAGCGCCAGCACGTCATCGCCGCCGTTATAAATCAGTTCTCCCAGATGGCGATCTACAATTGCTTTCACCTGCTGGGCAAAAGTTATCAGACTCTGGCTGAAACGGTGGTGTTGCTCGACGGTCTGGCAGCTATCGATTATCTCGCCAATGCTATCGCCATCCAATTGCAAAATAGCATAATAGGGCGAAGGGGCGAAAACGGCTTTGTACAAACGGCTTAGAGCCGTTTTTGCCTGAGATAACTGTTGTGGATCGGGGTTTTGAAGGCCGTAATTCTCCGCCAGCCGCTCGGCGGTTAGCGTTTCAAGGAAAAACAAATCACCATCATACGGCCATTCAGATTGTTCCCGAACCGGGTAGGCCCATGCGGCGACTGTTTGCCGGTAAGTATCCAGCTCGCCCCTTGCGTTCTGAAGTGCCTGAGCGAGAAAATCGGCTGTGGCTACGCTGCTCACAGAGAGAAATTTCTGGCGCTGGCTGAAAGGGGAGAAGCGCTTGATAGCTCCAAGCGCATCCAGGCGCTCGCGACCGTCACCGCGAAGCAGGGAAGGCTTGCGCAGCGATTGAGCCAGTTGGCTCCAATACTGTCGGGCGTCCAGATTTCTAGTGGTCAGGGCTGCTCGCTTGCCGCTCAGGCTATCTTTCAGGCCCTCCTCGGCCGTTTGGGCAAAGGCGCGGGTGCGCTTAACCGCTTCCAGGGCTCGCGCAGCAGCCTGATAGGTAGAAGCATAACCATCGCTGAGCTTTTGCACCACCCAGTAAATTTCCCAAAAATGCTCGCTTTGGCGCTGCCAGATTTGCCGCCAATGTTCATCGATGGCTGGCGAGAGGCGGCTCAGCTCTTGAAGTGTGTCGTCAGCAATTTGTTGCCACTCGTTGAGAAAGGTTTCGTGCAATGACTGAGCGATTTTTCCGCCCTGCTCATAGGGGACAAGCGTGACCAGTTTGTTTGGCATATCTTGCTGACTAGTCTGAGCCGGGTAGATCAAATCCCCTCCCTGATTGACGACCTGTTGGGCAACCTGAAAAGCAAGACGCGAAAGGATTTTGCTGCCGGCGTACAGATCGGAGACGCGCCGCGCTTCAGCGATAAAGGATTGAATGGGACTAAAGGTAAAAATCAGCAAGGCGTCATTCATAAGACACCTCCGCTTTTTGTTTGAACTGATCTAGCCAATTCTCAATGATCGAATAGTCGCCTGGAGGGTCAATATCGGGCGATTCACGTTGCCGGGTTACGGATAACTTTGCCCGTTCGGGTAAAAAGCGGGCGTTGAACAGGGTTGCCACGGCAAAAAACTTTCCCTGGGTGGTTTTGGAAATTTTCAGCCACAGTGGTGAGGCGCGGCGATCGATCCCATCCTGACCAGCTTTCGCTTGCACCGTCCCACTTATACCACTTGAATAACGATAGACCAGCGGTAGACCAAATGCTGCGCGTTGCACGGTAGGGATGGTTGCACCTGTTAACCAACGGCTGACATTTTGGTAGTCTGGCTCACGCCGATTGCGGAAATCGCGCAATTTAGCACCAACGGCTTCGATAGCCTCATTGGCCGATTGCCACATTCCCAACACCCAAATTTTTGCTGTGGTGGGATGGAGCACATCAAAGAACGAAGGAGCGTGTGGAGCTCTTTTCTGAAGCGTGAGAAATTTGGTGCTGCGAATAGTTTGTAATCCCTGTCCTAACTGTTCTGCTGCCTGTTGGGGGGTTGTCGCATTCAAGGCAAAGTCCAGGCCAAACGCCATCTGCGGGCGAGTAAAAAGACTGCCCGCTGTGCGCCGCGAGCGCGAACCAATGCCACCAAGTTGCACCAGCAACCATAGTGCCACAACCGCCGCCTCCAGCTTGCTTTCTGCATCTCGAAGGCCTGGACGGGTACGTAAGATCAGCTCAAAGGTTGCGCCTATAGGAAAGAACTGCTTCGGTGGTTGATAATTTCCTCGATCCGACCTGCCACTTTCAACCATAGACCAGTAGAGATAATCTCTGCCTGAGGGTGAACTTGAGCGTCTATATGGTAGAGGCGAAACCTGATTAAGTGAACGAAGGTGAAGCTTGACTGCCGAGGCGCCTTCCTGTTCATTGGCAGCGCCAAAAATCTGGTTTTCTAAGTGATGGAGTTCAGTGAGGTCACTATCCCCAATAATTCCTCCCAGGACAGCCCGCAACCAGTAACGCAGAGCACCACGGAAAGAGGGTGGACGGAGCTCCGCTCGCTGACGCGGGTCTGCCCCGGCCAGGAACAAGGGCGTGACTGTCTCTAACGTAAATTTGAGTTCCTGCATTCATACCTCCTTATCTGAATTAGATTGTATCTAACTCTCATCCGGTGCGCATCCGAACCTATTCCTAAATTTTGCTCAGCTCACCTCCTCAAGGGCAAAATAGAGGCCTAATGTAGCTACCAGCACGGCGCGGTCTGGCGGACGGGACGGAAAGCCGAGGAACTCATTCAGTTTGGCATAGGCGCTGGTCAACTG
>DAOTZA010000129.1:0-9694 GCA_034434515.1 Anaerolineales bacterium
GCGGTTGGCGATGACCACCGTTTCGAGGTGAATGAGCGGTGCTACTACCAGCTTTTCGTCCCCTTTGGTGACGATCAGGCGTTCACTGTGTTTGCCGATAAAGGCGCCATATTGATCGACAATTAAGTGTTGGATGAGTGTCATCTCAACTTATTTTTTCCCTTTTTGGGTTGCTGCTCGACAACGATATACTTTTCTGCCTAGATCATCGGTGGAAATGTCGATCACCTGACAACTGGCTTGATTGCCCAAGATCCAGTTCTTTCCTCCGGCATCAACTTTGGCGACCTTAGCATATCCTTTTTCAATTGGTAAATTTGGCATCTTAATAATGAAAGAACCATCCTTCAAAATCTGGTAGACAGTCCCATTGAACACATCTCCCTGATTAAAATCTTTTGCAGAAGAGCTGGGAGGTGGGGAAGGATATTGCTTGATTCCCTTTGCAGGCTGGGACGGTTGAGAATTATCTGCAGGATGTCTGCTTTTTGGGGGAGGCTGGTTTCTGGTAGCTCCTGATTGAGAGAAACCCGAAACAAGCCCGGGTTGGGCTACATTGCTATCTTTTGGCACGATATGCAGTGGGTCGGGTAGAACAGGACGCTCCTTAAACTCATTAATTTTTTGGCCTCCGCTCTGCGTATGTTCAATTTCCATGTAACGCGTCCATTGCGGGTCGGGACCCGGGAACTCCAGCATCTTGAGTAGCATCTTGATTCTCAACACATCTGCGAGACTTGATTTGCCTTGACGGTCACTTGGATCCATATTCTCTAACAGGAAATTTTCAAAGGCTTGTTTGAATTGGGATAAGTTCATTCCACTTCGCAACCCTTCGAGCCAGTGGTTGTCTTCAAACAAGCGAGAATAGCGGAGGTGACGGTCACCCAGCCAAAGTTTGGGTGTAATTCTTACCGCCCCCATTCCCAATGGCTTTCCCATCCCCAAAGAATGACAACACCCTTCGGGCAAATCCAAAACCCACAAAAGAGCGCCCAGCTCAATATCGCTTAAGTTTTCAAAGAAAATTCTAAAGCGGAACTTTACCCCGGCGCGCAGCGGCTTAATTCCGGTAAGTTGTTTGATGAGTTTCTGTCGATCTTTATTTGCCTCAAGTTCAATGTCCTGTCGTTTTACCGCACCCTTGTGCCAATAAAACTTATGTCCACGCAAGACCGTTTCGGCAGGTGTAGCGCTGGCATAGTGTTTGAGATTTTTCTTATCATGCGCGGCTGCATCGTCCTGGACGAGATAATGTTGAAAAGTTGTTGGCTTGGGGGAACTTAAGATTTTGGGGACGATCATCTCAGGCTTGGTGGTTAGCCAGACATCCTGTTGATGGCTCTCAAGCGTTGCGTCGCTGATAAAAACCCGCCCGGCGCAGGCGCGAGCTTTGCCAAATGGAATGGCGTTGGACTTGGTATAACCAAAGATGGCTTCAGCCAGATCGAGATCTGCCTCCCGCCGTAAGGGCTCTGGAACAAAGTCGAGAGGAGTTTTGGGGTAGGGTATGCGAAACATCCAAGTATGACCGAAGAAGATCAACCGACCGTTTTCGATCAGATAGAAGACCGGTTGGTTCTCCACCAGCACCCCAGACTCGCCAAGCAATTTTTGCTGTTCAGGAGTAATTTGCTCGCGGTATAGCCTGATCAATTCTTCATCAATTTGAATCAGGGTAGCGTTAGGATCGGGCGGAAAGACCACCGCTTCGTACTTTTTCTTATTCATACTGCCACTATAGACGAGGACGGCCTCTTGAAAACATGAACAGGGCGATGGACTGGCCTCTTCAATCGGTAGAAACTTAAAGTGCAGAAAACGTCTCCTTACAGGTTGATAATCATATTTTCCAGGTTTAACCCAGATTGAAAAGGCGTTCTTGCTGGTAAACCAGGGTTGCAGAGATTGGCTAGGGGGGATTAAGTCGATAGGGATGCGTGCAAAAGTGCTTTGATTAGTTTTCGTTGCCGGGCGAATTGCCCATCCCCCTTGATGACGGACGAGAAAACCGGCTTGCATACGTGGCGTGTAATGCTTTTTTCCGTCATCATGGAACAGGCGTGACCGATAGGTTTCACCTAAACTGGTTGTGTCGCCCACAGCCCGATAAGTTAGAGGGTCATTAGAAACTGGTTGTACTTTTCCATACCCTACGACTTCAACCATGGATCGGATCAGGCCGCGTAAGCTGCTGCCCGGTATCACAGGTTCATTGGCACGGATCATGAAAAAATTTGCCCGCTCCTGTTTTTGTTGGTCACTCAATTCATGAAAAGGTTTATCGCCGGCTGCTTCAAAGGTCGTTTGAGAAAGCATTCCCCGGATATAGAGTGGGGATTTGGTCTCCAGCTCACATTCGATAAATCCGGTATGGCCTTCATAATGATCGTGATTGGGAGGTTCACTTACCGTTACCACTTTTTCTGGCAGAGGAACAAAGTTATAGGGGGCGCGGGCGTAAACTGTGTCCTGACGGCTGCCTATGCTTTGTTTGGAGGCCTGACGGGGTATATTCAGACTGGTATGCTTCGGATTCATTTCGTCTTCTCCTGTTCCACATCAATTAAACGACTGGCTATGATCTTGACACATCCATCTTCATCATAGGCAAGATAGTGACGCAGGTAAATCTTACCTGAGAGCGCGATCTCGAGCGGAGGCGCATGGCGTAATCCTTGACCGCCATCTTGCATGAGCGCAAAACCATTTTTCTGCTCGCCTTCCATCCTTCCCCACAATCGATTAGGTTCATCCAGATATTCATGCCTTTCCCCCTCGCCCTCAATAATCACTCGCCCAAGCCATCGATCATTTGAACGCCACAAAAACACCTCTGCATCTCTTCCAAACAAGCGAATTTGTTGCAGGGTCAAGGGCCGAAAACGGGGAGAGACGGGAAAGGCCTCGCCAGACCAATGCCATTTTCCCTCAAAACGCCCCCAGATTAGGCCATCGTCGGCAAAGGCGAGGGCACAGGTCAGGCGATATTGTTGTGCTTTACGATTAAGCCATTCTGCAAAAATCTTTTCTGTGAGCTTATCCTCGACTGGTCTAATCTGACAGTTAATCAATTTAATCTCACGCATTTTGCAACCTCCCAATCAGTTCCTGAACACATTTTTCTAATTCATCTTGATTGCCGTCAATCAGCAATTTGCCATCCTGATTGTGAATTTTCCACTGCTTGCCTTCCAACCACAATTCAGCCGATACACCCTGAAGCCTTCCCCGGCCGACGCTGGTTTCTCCCCCCAAAGGCAAATCCCCTGTCCAGAGATCTTTCAACAGGAGCAACAGCAAGCCTACTTCTGCCCGATCGATTTTCTGCTGATGACCAGCCTTGACCAATTCGATTTGGGTTTTAAGACGGGTTTCGGGTAAAGCAAAAACCGGTTGTTCGCTAAATAGGGCAGTAGATGAAGCCCCACCCGTAAATCGATCGATCTTAACCCGATTCTGGATATGATCGGTCAGGGCATTTTGAATCACACTTTCTTTGACCCGAACCCGGCTAGCCCAAAGCTGTTTTGCGGCTCGAGGTCCGAACATTGAGTCTATCAGGGCATCCGCCCGAACTCGATTCTGCCCGGCAAGGGTGTTGGCAATCCGCAAAGCCCGTCCTCGCAAGGCGCCGGCCAAACTTGTCCCACTGAGAACGGGTTGGAGTCCATCTTTTCGTTCCGAATGGAGATGAACGATATCTGGTGCATTACTGCTCAGCCCTGGGGAACGGATCAGCAAGGAGCCTTGTAGGCGAAAGGTTGCCGATAGCGAAAATTCTGCTTGATGTAAATATGGGCTTAGATTAAGGTTGATTCCATGTTGGCGAATCAGCTCCAGGATGGCCTTGCCGCTTTTCTGTTCGCTTCTGTCTTCATTAATCCAGGCAATCAGGTGCTTTGGTTGGGTAATCTGATAGCGGCATACTCGCCAGTGGGTCACTTTACAATGGCCAAAGCCGCGCGTTTTGCGCTTGCCGAGACCGATTCTGCCTTGTTCAAGAGCATCCAGGATTAGAGCCAGATCTTCGATTAACTCATTCTCCTCGCCTGAAATAGCCAACTCAAAACATAAATCAAACTGCGTTGCGGCCGGTAACAGTTCTATATCATATTTCTTCTTTGCTTCAGCAGTGCGGGTTTTCGGATCGATGGAAACGCCATCCCGCAGTTCAATATTCTCACTATCTTTGGCAAGCGCATCATAGACGATCACGGCACTTTCAACAACCAGAGATTGCAGATCATTGTCTTTACGCGGCGTTGTTCGGACCTCGCCAAAAAGACGATTTGCCCGACCTGGATCGATGGTGTGCAGGTAGTGACGCAATGCACCGGCAATGGATGCGCCGGTCAATAAAGGTCGACCCGTAGCGGCATCGCGCGCCAGTGGCATATCGGTTGCCATACTCACATCCCCGTTTCCGAAATGGGCTGGTGATTCTAATTCCAATGTCCCTTCAATGATCCATCGTTCTTTGATTCTCCGATGAACATCCCAACGAGTGTCACTCATGGCTTACCTCCTTATAAGCTCGTTTGACAACTGCCTCAATCCAGCGCGCAGTGTATTCATTTTTTATCCCGTCGGTCAGTTGGGCGCGTACGTCTCCAACCTGAGGCAGGCGCTCCATTGAAACCCCGAGTTGTTCTTCAATATCCCGTTTTTCGAGGCGTTCTCTTAGCCAGTCAGATAGCTTGATGGACTTAATGCGGGTTTTATCAAGATTATCCCTGCCAGTCTTTTTGAGATTGGCGATCAGATCCTTGAGGAGCACCAAGTCACGCCTCAAAACCGATCGACGGGCCATTAAGCGAACCCGGGATAATGCTGCTCTGGAACCGCCTGAAATATTCAGTAAGAGCACCTGACGCTGGATTGCTTGATCAAGCTGTTTGCGCAGTTTGTGCTCGACAATGCGTTGGGCAATTGCATGAGATAGCGGATCGTCTTTCAAAGAAATCGAAATGAGCAGAGATTCAGCTATATTGTGAAACGCCTTCAACTCAGGCTTAAGATTCCAATTGAGGGCAATGCGCCCGAATCCATCTTGAAGGCGCTCGCCAATGCCGATTTCGACCAAATCAGCCAGCTTTTTCTTGAGCTCCAGGCTATAAGGATAAACAAACACACTACCGGACTGGATGGCATACGCCTGCGGCAGAGGCAACCCCCATTTTCGGTTGAAGCCGCCAACCGGCTTAATCTTGCGAAAGCAATGCTGACAAGGAACGCCAACAGCCGGCTCTAGGTCTGCAACGTATTGACCGTTTTGATCGCAGATAATGGCATCACTGAGCAAAGTTACAATCAAAACATCTTCCTGATCATCGGGCTTGATGTCCTTCACCTCTCGCCAATTGGAATGCTGCTGCAGATCGTAAAATCGAATTCTCCCATAGCCCGCAGTTCTTGAACCACCGATCTGGAGTTCCGGCATTTCAAGCAACAAGTTGTGAATGGCTTCAACCTGTTTACCTTCAGGGGCAATAACCGCGCCACAAAAGACTTCGCCTTCTGCCAGCGCATCATATACAAACACCTGTGAATCCGCTTTTGAATCCAACCTTCTTTTGTTAAGACGTTGAATATGGACGGTAACCTGACGGGCTGGTCGAATCAGCTCAACGCCATCATCATCCAGACGGCAAAACCTTCCCTGATTCTCCAGCGATTTGACATTACCCAATTGACGGATAGCTGAAGGGTCTAAAGAGGCATCGTAAAAAAATAAAGGCTCATCGCTTTTCTCTTTCGAACAGCTTATTGCATCTTTTTCAATAATCCAGGAAAGTGGAGTTGGCAAACTGCGATTTCCAAGTCGATCAGCCCGATAGCTGTTTAAGAACCTGACTCGACCTTCAAAAAACAGGCTTCGGCAGGTTGGATCAGCGGCTGCATCATCAAGATTTTGCTTACGAATGTACAGTGCTGCCAGAGCGTTTCTCAGAACGCTGCCGGGGATGTACTCCATGCTTTGAGCACTATTTTCGTCATGACTACCCAGTTGGGTAACCAGTAATGGTTGTTGTAATTCAATCTTGAAGGTCAAGGCATTCATGCAAGAACCTCCTTTACAAATAGACTCATCCATTCCTCTGTGAGTGCATGACCATTGAGATCAAAGATTTCGGCGCGGACCCGCCCTAATCCTCTAGAACGCTGGCAACCAATTTGCCGAACAGCCTTGACACAAGCGCCAAGAAGAGCTTTTTCTCTGGAGTCAAGCTCAAATTCGGTTGAGATCAACGCTTCAAAAACCAGGTCGCGCATCAATACTCGATTGGAGCGTAAGGTTTCTTCTTTGGCTGCACCCGTTTGGGTATCGATGCTGGTCTGACGGCGAATAGTCGTTAGCGCTTCCAACACATCGCTGCGGGTCAAACGGGCTGGATTGACAGAGTAAACAGCTTTGCGCAAAAGCTCAGGCAATCGTGCTGGCCCAAAAGATAAGATGCCGGAGGACTCCAAATCGCTCCCCCCTTCCCCGAAGAGTCTGGTGGCTGCTTGTTTGAACGAGGCATGGACGGCCGATTGTTCCAGCGCCCCCAAAAGATCAGCGCATTGGGCAGTCAACAATCCCTTAATTCCTCGCCCATGCAGGTAGGGTAAGCCCCGCTCATCATGTTCAATTTCTGTATCTACAACTCCCGCAACGCCATCCCCTCTTCCAAACGCAGCTTCACTAAGTAGCGTGATCTTCAGAATATAAGTGGCCATCAGGAATTTTCCTCCTCTACGTCTTCAAAAATATCCAGTACTTCCAGGGCGTCAAAATAAACACAGGTTTTTCTAATCCAGCCAGATCGGCGGCAACCCGCCTCACCGGCAAACTCAGGTAACTCAGGTAAATCGAACAAATTGCGGTAATTTTCGGTTGCGTCTGCTCCCAGGCGAAATTGTTCGCGCAATCCCTTTAGCTTGTTGCGGCGAATAGTCCAGTCTTCACTAAATTGGAAAGTTTTGACCACTTTACGAAAGGTTTCCCAGTCATTAATGTTCTTTCCTGGGGTCTTAATCAGATAAGGACGATTATAAAGCCTGCCAGATTCGACCGTATATTCACGCTTTCGGATTTCGTTGATTGTAAGCACAGCGCCGCTGACCGCAAAGTGCCAATCCAGAGCCAGTGCATCATCCTCTGGGTTAACTTTCCACTCCTTCACTGCGCATTTTGCGTTTTGACAAAGAGCCTCCGCCATGTCATAAGCCCGGGCAAAAGGATAGCGATTCTTGACAATGGCTACTCCGGCGCAAGCATAAAGCGGTTTGCCATCTACCTTAAGGGCTTGCTTGTTAAACGCTTGCAGGTAAAGGGCAGCTAAGGAGATTCCTAAACGTCCATCACAAACAAATGTTACGTCATCGCCCCCGAAGACAAGCGGAACGAACTTGACGCGCTTTTTGGCATGTGGTTGGTTCCAGGCGATAAATCTCTTTTGTCGCTCATCGCTTTTTGCAATCCATTTCATCAAGGCAGCTAATGTTTCTTGGAGTGCTTGCTTGCCAGCTTCTTCCAGTTGATTAGAAAAGCTGCGCATGCTTTCGATAAATATGCGGTTATCTTTTTGGTTTTCACTTGAACGACAAATGGCTTCCTTGCGTTTGCCGATTCCATTTCCGTCGGCATGAACAACGGCAATGTAACTTGTCTTGCCCCGTTCTCCGAAGAGATTAAAATCATAGGCAAAATCAACTTCATCAATGAAGGCTTCAAACATTGCCTCCAGTTTTTTGCGCGCATCATCCTGCACCTTAAGTTTTGCGTCAATTTCAGATGAGATCAACTTTCCTTCGTCATCTTTTCCAACCGCCGGCAAACCGGTATATTGACAGGCCGCGGTAACGCTCAGTCCCAATAAAGGCATAGCTGAGATTGTTTCGGCTTTCTTTTGCGCCAACTCTTGTAAGGCTTTGGTGTATATCTCAGTCAGGGATTGTTCCCATTCAAAATCTTCATGATGGACAACCACACGCAAACCGGGCGCGCTGGTTAGGAGGCGTTTGGTGTAGCGTTTGGTAAACTCAATTGCACGTGCACGCCCATCGAATAAGATAACCGCATTTCCACCACCAGAATACCAGATTTCATAATTTGCCAAACCAGTTTCTATCTGACCACTTTGCCAGCCATCCAGCGCATCGACAATCCACTGGCTTGTTGCCTGGTTTACCAGATAGGAAGCTCCCAGATTGTGGACCAGGCGATTGCTGGCAAATAAATACTGCTGAATTTTGCTTACATCAACAATCGTTAGCGTATAACTCATTGCTTTTCTCCTTTGAGAATTAAAATCCATCTGAGTTGATCCACTCCCGCAATAGTTCAGGAAGATTTCGCAGGTCATCAGCTCCAAAAACGCGCACAGAATGTCGGGGGTATTTCCACTCATTAATGAAGTTACTTAACAACCTTTGTGCATCACGGTAAAAGCAAACTAACCCTACACGGGCTTCATCACCTCCCATTTGTTTCGCGCGCACATAAGCTTCAAAGAGCTTACTTTTGCATAAATCTGTATCTTTTGATGTGGTACAAGAGATGGCAAACAATTGATAACCGCGAATGGTGGCAACATCAAATTGAAATTTATTTTCTTCAGACCTTAAATCCATCCCCCAATCATTCAACCTACACGCATCAGCATTTTGGATCAGGCATTGCAAAACATAACTTTCAAGCCATTCACCTTCAAGCCATCTTGCAAACTTTTCCAAATCATTGGGTTGAAAGGATTTGCTGGCTTGTAACCAGGCCTCTAAAGTTTTTCCGTTTGCTCCAAGCTTAGCAAAAGCTGACTGGATCTCTTGAAAGGGGGGAACTTGTACTTTTCTCAATTCTGTTTTGTTTTTGAACTTTTTCATATTACTCGGACAGCGAAGATTTCTCGTCCAATCTCGCCATGCCTGATCCCCATCCTCTCGTTCCATTATCTGCTTGATAATGTCAGCCACTTCAGGAAGGATTGGTTCCGTTTTTGGTGGGGGTCTTAAGGTAATATTATGCAATTCATTCATCTCTTGCAATCTTAGTTTTACGACATCCCGGACGACAATCTCTGCATCGCGACCATCTCCCATCCCATCATCAACAATTATCTTAAACTCATGAGCATCCAGGTAAGAACAAACTGCTTGAGGATAAATATCTTTTATGGCACGATAAGCATGGACAGCCATCGCCTTTGTCCCCCCTGTGTAATGTAGGCCAACACTTCCACTATTCTCAATCTGAATGCTCCTAATGCTTTCAAAGATACTTGATGGTCTATTCTGCTTAATGTCTGGATAGATATGACAAGCCAGTTTCTTTTTCTCCAATTGCTTCTTGAGTTGCTTCGCAATCTCCCCGGTATCCGGTGTACAGATCAAGTGAACAACGCCCCCTTGCTTGAGCAATAATTGGGCAGCTACGAAATTGGGCAAGGGATTTGTACCAATCAGGAGAATAAGATGATTGGTTTGAAAAGGAGCCAACCTTTCAAAGGCATGATTCATCCAAAAACCTCCTTGCAGTGGATTTTATCGAGTAACTTTCGATTACGCATCCCAATCTATTCCTAAATTTTGCTCAGCTCACCTCCTCAAGGGCAAAATAGAGGCCTAATGTAGCTACCAGCACGGCGCGGTCTGGCGGACGGGACGGAAAGCCGAGGAACTCATTCAGTTTGGCATAGGCGCTGGTCAACTG
>DAOTZA010000130.1:0-14705 GCA_034434515.1 Anaerolineales bacterium
TGCAGGCGTTCATCGTCGGCAGGGGAAACCAACCCGAGTTGGATTTGCCAGCCGGAGCGCAGGGCTTCCTCTGCCAACCGCACCCCCTCGACGACAAATACCCCCTCTTCTTTCCTCCGCCGTGGACGAGTCTGAAGGGCTTTGATCCATTGGATTTTAGGATTTCGGGTAGAGGTAATCATGACGAGGATGGGGAAGCACCCCACAACTCCTGCCAGACGCCTTGAAAGGCGCTCAAGGTGGGCTGGTCGATCAGGGTCACCCGCACCGTCTGCAAGCTCCCGCCGGGCTGCTGTTCGAGGTAGTCGGCAATGGTCTGCAAAATCAGGCGGGCGGCGCGCTCCTTCGGAAAACCGAAGATGCCGGTTGAAATAGCTGGCAGAGCAAGCGATTGGCATTCCAGTTGCTCGGCCACTTGCAGCGCCCCCCGCACTGCTGCGCAGAGCTTTTGATCTTCCTCGCCCTCTCCCCAAAGCGGCCCGACGGCGTGGATGACATAGCGGCAGGGCAGAGCGCCGGCCGTGGTATAGGCAGGCTGTTCGTGAGAGACCGGCCCATGTTCCTCCACCCAGCGGTTGCTTTCCCTTTGAATTGACTCGCCGCCGCGGCGCACGATGGCGCCGGCCACTCCGCCACCATGCTGCAGATAACGGTTGGCAGCATTGACGATTGCATCCACAGCTTCGCTGGTAAGGTCACCCTGCACCAGTTGCAACTGGCGCTGATGAGGAAAGTTTTTTGTCGATAGGATCTGGTTCATTGGCTCACCTTACGAGTCGAAAAATGTGAAGAGTATTCCGTTCACTCATAGTATATCCGAGAGTTGCTGTGTGTGGGATGGTGGTCGCAGCAGGGCATTCTAAGAAAACTAATCTTTTTGCCGTTATCCAGGTCCAATTATAGCCCATGGATTTGCCCGGATGGAACGGAGCGGCGCGGGTTTTTCATCCGTATCCCATACCCTGCCTCTCCGACCTCCCAGAAGATAGAAGGTCAGCGTGGGATCAAGCGGTATGCTATCGGGTATAATGTGAAAAGTGGCCATACGGTTCGTTTGCAAACCGTTTAGCGATTGTATTTTCCTTCAAGGTAGTCTCCACGAGTCGGGAGGGGAGAAAGATGCCAATGAAGTATGATCCTCAACGCCATCATCGCCGTTCGATTCGCCTGCCGGGTTGGGATTACACCAGCGCAGGCGCCTATTTTGTCACCATTGTCACCCACGAACGGATGCCGTTGTTCGGTGAAATCGTGGATGGCGAAATGCGGCTGAACGATGCCGGCCGTGTGGCTGAACAATGTTGGTTGGAAATTCCATTGCATTTTCCCCACGTGGAATTGGACGCGTTCGTCATTATGCCCAACCACGTCCATGGCATTTTATGGATCGTTGAACCACCACCGACCACGGAAATGGCGGCAACCGCGACAACCGCAGTAACCGCGGCAACGGTAGGGGCGAAAAATTTTTCGCCTCTACCGTCATCCCCCATTTCGTCCCATGCGGATGCCGCCCCGCATCCGCATGGGACATCCAAAACCATTGGATCGGTGATCCGGGGGTTCAAAATCGGCGTGACCAAATGGTTTCGGCAAAATGCCACAATTTACACCGTCTGGCAACGCAATTATTACGAACACATCATCCGCACCGATGACGCCCTGGGACGCATCCGCGCCATTATCCTCAACAATCCTGCCCGTTGGGAAACCGACAAAAATCATTTCGATCTCAAGAAATGGTGACCATCGAGACTTGCTCCACCCGGTGCTAGGGTTAACTCGAGTTTAGTCATCGCAATATCCGCAATTGTTGAAAATCAGCGCCACGATAACCGCGCCGAAAGCAATTTTCCTTCCTGACGCACCTCGGGTAGCCAGTGTCAGCCTTCACGGCAACAGGTACCAGTCCAAAAAACGTTCGATGCGTTCGTACGCGTCCAATTGGGTGGCGCGCATCAGGAAGCCATGCGGTTCGCCGGCGTAGGTTTTGTATTCAAAGACCTTGTCGAGCCGTTTTAGCTCATAGACAATCTCTTCCGAGGCTTGCGGAGGCACCACATCATCTTCTAAACCATGCAACAGCAGCAGGGGCTTTTTGATTCGGTGCAGGTCATGAATGGGCGAACCGGCCTCATAGGCTGCGCGGTTCCTGGCCGGATGGCCGAGAAAGATTTCGCTGTAAAGGCGTAATTCGCGGTTGCACTGCGCCCAGGAACTGATCAGGTTGCTATCGCCATATTTGGCAATGCCACAGGCAAAGCGGTAGAATGGGTCGCGGGAAAGCACGCAGATTGTGAGATAGCCGCCATAACTGCCTCCCATGCTGGCGATGCGGCTGGCATCGATTTCGGGCAGGCGGGCAAGGAATTGAGTGGCCGCCAGGCAATCCTCGCAATCCTTTCCACCCCAGTCGTTGTAGTTGGCATGTTCAAAGGGAATACCATAACCGGTGGAGCCACGGTAGTTTGGAGCGATGAAGGTGTATCCCTTCGCCACCAGATATTGAGCTAGAATATCCCATTCATAGGCGTATTGCGACGAAGGTCCCCCATGTGGATGGACAATGGCGGCCTGATTGGGATGGGAGGGGCGATAGAGAAAGGCGGGAATCTCTAAGTCATCCCATGATCGGTAACTGACCACTTCGGGCATCACCCGTTCAACGGACGCCAGCGCGGGCAGAAGCGAGGCTGTCAACTGCTCGACCTTGCCGTTGGCGAGATTAAGGCGAAAGATCTCAGGAGGATGGAGGGGGTCTTCGTATTCAAAAGTGAGAAACTTTTCATCGGGGCTCCAGCAAGGGTTGCTGTGAATCCCTTTGCCGCCGCGCAGCAGCCGAAATTCCCCATTTTCGATTGCCAGCAAGCCAAGCTCGAATGCCCCGCCATGATTGACGGTGATGGCAAGTTTCTGGCTATCCGGCGCCCATTCGTAATGCACCACATCGGCAGCCAGTTTGGAAAGCTGGTGCAACCTCTCTCCATCCGCACGCACCAGCCACAGGTCATTCCAGCCGCCTTCTTCGCTGGTGAAGGCGAGCCACTGTCCATCGGGTGAAAAACGCGGCCGCCCGACCCGGATGCCGGCTTTACCGTAAAGCGTGCGCGTTTGCCCGCTCTCTAGGTCGATCAGGCAGATGTCGGAACGGTGCAAATCATCAAAACGGCGCAACACATAAGCCACGCTTTTGCCATCCGGAGCAGGTTCGGGATGCCAGTGATCCCCATCGGCCGAATCGGTCAAAGGGCGCGGCCATTTGCCCTGGATGTCCGTCATCACCAGTTGGTCGGCTTCATGCCGCTCGACCGTGACAATCAAGTGATGGGAATCGGGCATCCAGCAAGGGTTGCTGGCCGCCTCGGTGAAGTCGGTCAATTTTTTCGGCAGTCCCCCTTCGACCGGAACGATGTGCACATGCTTGTGCTGGCAAAAAGCCAGCCATTTACCGTCGGGTGACCATTGCGGGATTTCGTCATCCCAGTAGGCAACCAGCTTGCGATCCAGGCTCACCTGAGCCGGCGTTCCCCCCTTGCTAGCCATTTGATAGACGTTTGAAAAGTGACCATCGTCTATGATAAAGGCAATCCATTTGCCATCCCGTGAGAGCTGGTGATTGCGGATGCGCTCCTGGGATACCAGCAAAGGAAGGCTCCAACCCGACGGCGGTTTTAGGTCTGGTCGGGGTAGGGAGGGCCAACCGTTGCGCTCGTATTTTTCCTGCATTTCGATGATTTTTGCCATCTTCAACTTCCTTCAGTGGAGATAGATTGATGGTTCAGCATCTAGTCTGCCTTAGCGGCCAGCTTGTTTTCTCGTAACAACCTACCATTACAAGTGGTGTTGATGATTTGCTGAGAAAACCGTTCACGAATGTACCACGAATAAACGAATGACAGCACTTTTCGTGTATTCGTGAAATATTCTTGGACGGTCTACCCTGCCAAGTAGAACCTATGGTAGGTAATTACGTTTTCTCATAGTTCTATTCTAGCACAGTCCCGAATGAGAGCGATGGGGAAGCACCCTGAAATCGGGAATCGGCTATCGACCGCCGCCGTCTGCAGGTGTGGCACTCTGGTTGCGCTCGTTGAGGCGAAAATTGCTGCTTACTTTCTCACTCAAACCAATTGCATTTAGATTAAAATACAGTAATATCCTTTGGGCTTTGCCCTGGTTGCGTTTTGGATTTCGATTCTGGAAAGAGGTCACGATGTCTCGTGCGTTATTCTTTATTCTGCTGATCCTTACCATTCTCACCGCCTGTACCAGCCCGCAAACCCCCGCGCCGCAAACTTCCCCCTGGACCTCCTCTCAAGCCGAGACCCTATCGGCGAGCACACTGGAAGCCGTTACGTTACATGTTGGCTGGCCGGGCTTTCCGGATACCCTCAACCCGGCCTATGCCTTTCTCACCGAATCGTACACGATGTTTGATTACATCTACTCAACCCTGGCAACCGAAGGGCAGAGCGGAGAGTATGTGGGCTTGCTGGCGGAATCGTGGGATGTGTCTGAAGACGGCTTAACGTGGACGTTTAAACTGCGTCCCAACGTCCGTTGGCACAACGGTGCACCCCTCACTGCCGATCAGATCGGGTGGAATCTCAACGCTTTCATCCAAAACCCGGATGGATGGGTAACCAACTCTGGCTATGTCGCCGGCTTTGTAGAAGCGCGTAAAGTGGATGAGAACACAATTGAAATTGAGACCGAGTATCCCATCAGCAATATGGCTTACCGGGTATCTTTTCTGTATATTGTTTATCCCCCGGACTTTGAAGGCTTTACGACCCCCGCGGAATTGCAAAACTTCACCAATTTCAGTCCCATCGGCACGGGTCCCTTTAAGTTGGCTTCGTTGGACAAAGATCAGCGGATCATCATCCTGGAGACCAACCGCGATTATTTCGATGGGCAGGCGAAGATCGACCGCGTCATCTATCAAACGTTTGATAACAGCGATGCCATGATTCAAGCCCTTAAAGTTGGCGACATCGATTTGATTGGGGAAGTCCCGGATAGCGCATTCGCTGCTGTCAGTGTTTTTGAGAACGTCAAAGCGATTTCATTACCGGGACGGTCGATCACCGAGCTGATCATCAACTCTGCCCCGCCCGACCACGAACCCACGCCTAACCGCAATAAAGCCTTAGAAGACCCGCAAGTTCGCCTGGCGATAGCCACTGCTATTGATAAACAAGATCTGGTGGATGTTGTCCTGCAAGGCAATGGACAGCCAGGTGTCTCCATTATTCCTCCTACCTTGGACGGTGGATATTGGTTTAATACGGATCTCAAGGATGTGAAGTTTGATTTGGAGGAGGCAAACCGGATTCTGGATGAAGCCGGTTATGTTAAGGGAAGCGATGGAGTGCGCGCCAAAGGCGAACTCCGCTTAGAGATGCGTTTGCAGTACCCTTCCGATCAACCCAATTATCCTCGCACAGCCGAAATGATCGCCAACTGGCTGGCTCAAATCGGTATCAAAGCCACTCCCGAAGCAATGGATCCGGATAGTCTGGTGGTAGCAACCAATCCCAACGCAGATTACGACCTGGTAATTTGGGGTTGGGGAGCCGATCCAGACCCGGACTTTATGCTCAGTGTTATGACCAGCGATCAGTATGTCGAGGGAGGTTGGAGCGATAGCGGCTACTCTAACCCCGAATACGATCGGCTTTATCTCGAACAACAAAAGGCAATTGACCCCGAAGAACGGCGTAAAATCGTGTGGAAGATGCAAGAGATGATCTTTAACGACCGCCCTTATATCGTTCTCTGGTACGGAAATATCCTGCAAGCCTATCGCTCTGATCACTTTAGCGGTTTCATCGAGTCGGTCTTGGGTATCGATAGTTTTCAGTCGCTGATGAATGTCGAACCAGTGCGATGAGCTGATTCACGGTACAAGCGAACGAAGCAGTGGGCAGCGGGAATTACCTTCTTCAAAAATTTGCTTTTGCGTTGTTGACGATTTTCATCGTCGTCATTATCAACTTTGTCTTGTTTCGCATACTGCCAGGAGACCCGGTGCGGGCGGTCATCGGGCGGAATGTCAAGATTTCAGCCGAAGTTCAACAGTCGCTGCGCGAACAATTCGGTTTGGATAAACCGGTCTTTCCCGATCAGTTTCTGATGACGATGAAACAATGGGCAAGCGGCAATTTAGGTGTCTCCTGGTCGTTGCGTCGCCCAGTAGCGGAAATCCTCTTGTCAAAGTTGTGGAACACGATCCTGCTTATCGGTTTAGGACAGGTACTGGCGATTTTCTTCGGCGTCATCTTAGGTTTACTGGCGGGATGGAAGCGAAAAACCGCTCTGGACACCGGCGCCTTGATCTTTTCTCTGATTGCCTGGGCAACGCCAACCTTTTGGCTGGGGATCATATTGCTGGCCGCCGGCAGCACCTGGCTGGGGTTGCCAACCGGCGGCATCCTTAGCCCTCAAAATGTTGGCAAACCTCTGTATACCGTCCTGCCCGATCTTGCCGTTCACTTGATTCTGCCGACCCTGACTCTGACCATCCTTTACCTGGGGGAATATATGCTGATCATGCGTTCTTCCATTGTGGAAACCCTGAGTGAGGACTATATTTTGACCGCTAAAGCCAAAGGGTTGAACCAATGGCAAATCCTTTGGCGCCATGCTCTCAAGAATGCCATGCTGCCGATCGTGACCATCATCGCCCTCAACCTTGGTTTTACCGTTTCGGGGGCAATCTATATTGAAACCGTATTTTCGTACGATGGCCTGGGGAAGCTTTTCCAAACCGCTCTCACCAAGCAAGATTACCCCCTCTTGCAAGGAGCGTTTTTACTGCTGGCGGTGAGCGTGATTGTGGCTAACATGCTCGCCGACATCCTGTACACCCTTCTCGACCCACGGGTCAAAGCTACCTGAACAGGGAGAGCGGGATGGAAACCTGGCAGCGGTTGAAACGCAATCTCGGTGAACTGTGGAAATCCTTCCGTGGCAACCGCATGGGGTTAATCGGCTTGGGTCTGGTGCTATCGGCGCTGGCGGTTGCAATCCTTGCCCCCTGGTTGACGCCGTATCATCCTCAGCAAGTGATTCGAGACGAGAATGGGCGCGGCCTGACCTTTGCGCCGCCTGCTGTTCATCCGCCTCTTGGCACCGATGACGGCGGGCACGATGTCTGGGCGCAACTGGTTTATGGGGCGCGCATCTCCCTGACGGTAGGCTTTTTAGCCGGATTTATTGCCATGTTTGTGGGCAGCTTCTTTGGCATCCTGGCCGGCTATTTTGGAGGATGGCTGGATAACCTCTTGATGCGCGTCACCGATGTTTTGTTGGTGATTCCAGACCTGCCCTTGATGTTGGTTTTGGTGGCAACCATTCGTCAGATGCAGTTGAAGATCTCGCCACTGACTATCTTGATTTTGGTTATCGGATTGTTATACTGGACGAGCACAGCGCGTCTGGTGCGCTCGCAAGTCTTGAGCATTAAAGAGCGACAGTTTGTCGCCAGGGCGCGCGCAATCGGTGCCAGCCATGCCCACATTATCCGCAAGCATATCCTGCCACAGGTGATGCCGTTAATCGTTGCAAACACGGTCTTAATCCTCTCGACGGCGATCTTGATCGAGTCGGGGTTAGCCTTTCTGGGCTTGGGTGACCCAACCAAACCCTCCTGGGGAACGATGCTGAACTTTGCCTTCGACCGCAATGCCATCAGCAATGGAGCCTGGTGGTTTTACCTACCGCCAGGCCTGGCGATAGTGTGGGTTTCACTGGGATGCGTCTTATTGGGCAACGTCCTGGAAGAGATGCTAAATCCCCGCTTGAGTGGACACCATTTGGAGGGCGAAGCGCATATCGTAAAGCTGGGAGAAGCAGAGTGAGCGAGCCACTCCTATCGGTGCGTCACTTAACTACCCACTTTGAGTTAGCGCGGCAAACTTTTGCCTGTGCCTTGGAAGATGTTTCCTTTGATGTTTATCCCTATCAAACCATTGGTTTGGTGGGCGAGTCGGGCTGTGGCAAAAGCACAACGCTGATGTCTATCTTGCGCTTGTTGCCCGCAAACGCTCGCATCAGTGGACAGGTGTTCTTCAAAGGGGTGGATTTACTCACCCTCAGCGAAGAACAGATGCGCGCCTACCGCTGGAAGGAGCTGGCGTTGATCTTCCAGAGCGCGATGAACGCCCTCAATCCGGTATTGCGCGTCGATGAACAAATCCTGGAAGCGATCCTTTTGCATCGCCTGATGCCACGTGAACAAGCCTGGCAGCGGGTGCAGGAACTGCTCGATCTAGTGGGCATCGCTCCACAGCGTGGCAGACAATACCCCTTTCAATTTTCGGGTGGGATGCGCCAACGGGCAATGATCGCCATGGCTTTAGCTTGCTCACCCAGCCTGTTGTTTGCTGATGAGCCAACCACCGCCCTGGATGTGATGATTCAGGCTCAGGTTTTGGAATTGCTTAAGGACATTCAAAAGAGACTGGGACTGGCGATTGTTTTGGTCACCCATGATCTGGGCGTGGTTGCCGAGCTGTGCGATCAGGTTGTCGTTCTGTACGGAGGTAGGGTAGCCGAATACGGCAGTGTGGATCAAATCTACAACTCCCCCAAGCATCCTTATACCCAAAAATTGCTCGAGTCCTTTCCCGATATTCAGCGGCCTGGTTCTGCGCTTGCTTCGATTCCCGGCACTCCACCGCGGCTAACCGATTTGCCGCCGGGATGTCGTTTTGAACCGCGTTGTTTTGCCCGTCTGGAACGCTGCCGTCATCAATCGCCACCCTTGCATGAGGTCGCCGCGAATCACCTTGCCGCATGTCATCTCTTAGAGGAAAAAGCTCTACCTTATGAGGAATGAAGAACCGCTCCTGATTGTCCATCAACTGGTCAAACATTTCCCGCTCAACCGTTCGTTGGGGGATTGGTTGCTCCGCCGTCCTGCCAGAGTGGTGCGGGCAGTGGATGGCGTCTCGTTTACGTTGCAGCGCGGGGAAGTTTTGGCGGTTGTGGGCGAATCGGGATGTGGAAAAACCACCCTTGCTCGCACCTTGATCGGTTTGGAAGAACAAACAGCCGGACAAATTTTCTTTGAGGGATGCGAGGTTGGTGCTATCGAGCGCCGTGCCAGAGCAGGCTTAATCCCCTTTGAATCGGGAAGCGTCGGCAGCCGCGAACAGCAAACCTTACCGCGGATGACCTTGAAACTGTTGCGCCAGCAAGCCCAAATGATCTTTCAAGACCCTTATGAGTCGCTCAATCCGCGGGCAACGATTCTGGAAATTGTCTCCGAACCGCTGGTCGTGCATGGCATTGCCAGGCGGCGGGAAGAGCGCCTCGAGCGGGTGCGAACTGCTCTGGAAGAGGCTGGTTTGCGCCCGGCTCAAGATTTTTTCCATCGCTTTCCGCACGAACTTTCCGGCGGGCAGCGCCAGCGGGTGGTGATCGCCGCCGCAATGATCTTACAACCGGATTTGTTGATCGCTGATGAACCGGTTTCGATGCTCGATGTCTCGATTCGCGCCGAAATCCTGAACCTGCTGCGTGACCTTCAAAGGCAACGCCAGGTGAGCATTTTATTTATCACCCATGATCTCAGCACGGTTGCTTTCTTTGCCGATCGCATCGCAGTGATGTACCTCGGACGATTTGTGGAGATTGGCAAAACTGAAGAAGTTTTGTATTCGCCCCGCCACCCCTATACCCAGGCTTTGCTCTCGGTTGTGCCTGTTCCCAACCCGCGTTTACGGCGCGCCCGAATTATTTTACAAGGGGAAACACCCAATCCTGTTCAAATCCCCGCCGGTTGTCGTTTTCATCCACGCTGTCCGATTGCAATTGCAGCGTGTCAATATCAGGACCCACCGTATTTCGCTGCCAGCGTCAGCCATCAGGTGGCTTGTCTGCGCATTGAAGCTTAGCGCGTACAGCGGTTATGGGCCAAACAAACCAATCCCAGCCCCGATCGTTGGTGAAATTTATTTCGTCCACCATTGCCCGATCTTTGCGCGAAATGAATTTCGCGCGACAGTCGAAACCCATTTCGCCCACCATTGCCCTGCCTTATAAGGGGTTGTGCCAAAAGTAAATGGTCAATTGATAATCTTCCATTCTAGCCCGTTTTTAGTGTGTTTTTGTAATTACCTACCATAAGTTCTACTTGGCAGGGCAGACCGTCCACGAATATTTCGCGAATACACGAATAGTGCTTTCATTCGTTTATTCGTGGTCCATTCGTGGACGGTTTTCTCAGCAAATCATCAACACTACTTATAATGGTAGGTTGTTCCGTGTTTTTTAGCTATTCGTCCCACAAAGTAGCTAATTATAGGGATTTTCTCCCACCAGAAGCTGGTTAAGAATAAAATTCCGCTTTTTGGCACAGCCCCTTAACGCTCGCTAATAGGGATACCCAACGTTTTCTACACTTCGGGATAACCCTTGAGGGCAAACAGCCTGGCAGTACTCTTGACAGGCTCAGGGTTTTGGGGATAATTAGGGCATTCAGGTATGAAAAAGACAGGCTGTGACAGAGGAAAGTAGGCAAAAGGCAGCCACCAGGGAGCCAGGGGCATGGACTGAGACCTCTGGCGGGTGAAATTTTGCCGAAGTTCCCTCTCGAGCTTTGCAGGTGAACGCTGAAAGCAGCCAGTAGTCTGCAACGCCTCCTCAGCGTTATCCAGAGGCACGGGATGCGTTTGGTGGTTGACTCTTGCCGAACGCCACCGTGGCTGAGTGGCTTGCGAGCAGCAAGCAAGGCGGGGTGGTACCGCGGGAGATTTCATCTCGTCCCTGAGCGGACGAGATGTTTTGTTTTTGGAGGTTGTGATGCTTGATCAACTCAATGAAATCGAACAAAACGCTCTGAAAGCCTTGCAGCAAATCGAAGAAGAGCAGGCATTAGAAGCCTGGCGGGTGAGCTATCTGGGGCGGAATTCCCCCTTAATGCGCGTCTTCGATGCTTTGGGTGGCTTGCCAAAAGAAGAGCGCCCTCAGGTTGGGCGGCACGCCAATGAGGTGAAGCGTGCCCTGGAAGAAGCCTACCAGCAAAAAATGGAAGCTCTGCGCCAGGAAGCATTACAACGCGCCCTGCAGAGCGAACGCCTGGATGTCACCCTGCCAGGCAGGCCGCTTGTGCGGGGACGTTACCATCCGCTCAACCAGACCCTGCGACGCATTTTTGCTATTTTTGCCGAGATGGGGTTTCAAGTCTATCGCTCGCGGGATATTGAGAGCGATGAATACAACTTTCAACTTTTGAATTTCCCACCCCATCATCCGGCGCGGGAGATGCAGGATTCTTTCTACCTCGACCTGCCGCATCCTCCTGATAATCCGATATTATTCCGCACCCATACCTCACCTGGCCAGATCCGCGCCATGCGCGAGTTTGCCGCTCAAAACCCAGCCGATCCGCCGCCCGTGCGCATCGTCTTGCCCGGCATGTGCGCCCGCTACGAGCAAATAACCGCCCGCTCCGAAATTCAATTCCAGCAGGTTGAAGGGTTGGCGATTGGGAAAGCCATCACCTTTAGCGACCTGAAAGGCACCCTGACCGATTTTGCTCAGCGGATGTTTGGCAAAGATGTCCGAAGCCGTTTTCGCGCTTCGCATTTTCCCTTTACCGAGCCAAGCGCTGAGATGGATATCGAATGCTTCGTTTGTGGCGGTGTGGGCTGCGCGGTGTGTAAGCGCAGCGGCTGGTTGGAGATCCTCGGTTGTGGCATGGTCCACCCGGTGGTGTTGGAAAACGGCGGCTATGATCCCACCCGTTACACCGGTTTTGCCTTTGGGATGGGGGTTGAGCGAATTACCATGCTGGGCTATGGCATCGAGGACATTCGTTATTTTTACGGAAATGATCTTCGTTTTTTGGAGCAGTTTGTATGAAAGTACCCCTCTCTTGGCTGAAAGAATTTGTTGAGATCTCTATGCCTTTGGAAGCCCTGGCGCACGAGTTGACCATGGCTGGCTTGGAAGTAGAGGAGATTCGCTATGTTGGCTTGCCAATGCCCAAAACCTCAACCCAATCGGATCAGCGGCAAGAGATCAAGATCAGCGGGTTGGAATGGGAGGCAGACAAAATTGTGGTGGGAGCCATCTATGAGGTCAACCCTCATCCCAATGCCGATCGCCTGGTGCTTTGCCAGTTGGATGATGGTCAGACGATTCACACGGTTCTGACCGGCGCGCCAAATCTCTTTCCTTACAAAGGCAAGGGTAGACTACCTAAGCCAATCAAGGTGGCTTATGCCAAAGAAGGCGCACGCATTTATGATGGGCATCAGCCAGGTCAGGTACTGACCACGCTCAAGCGCGCCAAGATTCGCGGTGTTGAGTCTTATTCGATGGCTTGCTCAGAGAAGGAGTTGGGCATTTCGGATGATCACGAGGGGATTATCTTTTTGGATGATGACGCGCCGGTGGGAATGCCACTGGTGGACTACATGGGCGATGCAGTTCTAGAACTGGCTATCACTCCGAACATTGCCCGCGCGGCCAGCATTTACGGGGTGGCGCGCGAAGTAGCGGCGATCACGGGACAGACCTTACGTCCGCCTTCCCTTTCCGTGCTCATGAGCGGCGCACCGATTGAAGGGCGAGTGAGCATTCAAATCGAAGACCCGCATCTCAATCCGCGCTTTATGCTGGGCTTAATCGAGGGGGTTGAGATCCGCTCCAGCCCTTACCAGGTCCAGCGGCGCTTGCGGTTAGCCGGTATGCGACCGATCAATAACATTGTCGATGCCACCAACTACGCCATGCTGGAACTGGGCGAACCACTGCATGCCTTTGATTACGACAAACTTGTCAAGCGCGCCAACGGCAAACCCCCGCTTATTCTCACCCGGCCAGCCCGGCCAGGCGAGCGCCTGGTTACCCTGGATAACGTCGAGCGCACCCTGGATGACTTTACGGTTTTGGTGTGTGATAGCGCCGGACCGCTCTCCATTGCCGGGGTAATGGGCGGCGCTGAAAGCGAGGTGGATGAGACGACCCGCAATGTGCTGCTGGAAGCCGCAACGTGGAACATGATCAATATCCGTCGCACCGTATTTGCTCAAAATTTGCCATCGGAGGCCGCTTATCGTTTCTCGCGGGGAGTGCATCCGGCCATGGCGGAACGCGGTTTGTTGCGCTGCCTGGAGTTAATGCGCCAATGGAGCAATGGCACGGTTGCCAAAGGGGTGGTGGATGCTTACCCGAAGCCCTATCAGGCGCCGAGCATTGCCATAACCGAAGCGGAGGTCAGGCGTCAGTTGGGAATTTCTTTGACCGCTCAGGAAATTCAAGAACTCCTTGAACGCCTCGAGTTTCAAGTTACCCGGCGAGGCGAAGAAATCATTGTCCAACCGCCAGACCATCGTCTGGACATCGGCGAAGGGGTGATTGGGGTTGCCGATTTGATGGAGGAAATCGCCCGCATCTATGGGTATGAACGCATCCCGACCACCCGCTTAGCCGATGAAATTCCGCCCCAGCGCTCTGATCCGCTGCGAGAGCGCGAAGAGATGGTGCGCGATTTGCTGGTCAATCTGGGCTTGCAGGAGGTGATCACCTATCGCATGAGCTCCGCCGAGCGGGAAAGCCGACTGCCATTTATCATCGAGCCACCAGCCGCGCAAACTGACCCCATCCGATTGAAGAATCCGATTTCGACTGAACGGGCGATTTTGCGCCGGGGGTTGTTGGTTAGCCTGCTGGAGGCCGCCGAGCGCAACGTCCGAAACCAGCCGCGCCTTGCGCTATTTGAGATCGGTGCGGTTTACTGGCGCGCAACCAGTGATTTGTTACCCGAAGAGCGCTTGCACCTGGGGATTGTGCTGTGCGGGCCGCGCGCTCTGCCGGGTTGGCAAAAAGCGGATGTGGAAAGCATGGATTTCTATGACCTGAAAGGCGTGTTAGAAAGCCTGTTCAGCGCTCTCCACTTGCAGGGGGTGCGCTATGAACCTACCCAACACCCCGCCTTCCACCCCGGTAAATGCGCCCAGGTGTGGATTGGGGAACGATGGCTGGGGTGCTTTGGAGAATTACATCCACTGCTCAAAGAACGCTTTGAGCTTTCTGAAGCGCCGCTCCTGGCAACCGAGCTAGACCTGCAAATCCTTTTGGCGGCTATTCCAGAACGTTATGAGATTGAGGCTGTGCCGGCTTATCCGCCGGTTTTGGAGGACATTGCCGTCATCGTGGATGAGGAAATCTCCGCCGAAAGGGTCGAAAGTTGTATCCGAGCGGCCGGAGGGAAGACCCTGCAATCGGTACGATTGTTTGATGTCTATCGGGGCGAGCAGATCGGATCTGGAAAGAAGAGTCTTGCGTATAGCCTAACGTATCAAGCGCCTGATCGGACTCTTACCGATCAGGAAGCTGCCCAAATGCGCCTGCGCATCGTGCGCCGTCTGGAACAAGAGCTTGGAGCGAAGTTGAGGAGTTGAGCGCAGCGAACACTCACCTCGAACGCAGGGAGCGTTTTCTCAAAAAGAGATTGCCTTGCGTTGGAGGTTGCTTTTGTTTGGGAATCACCAAAAATTGGCTTTGTAACCTAGCGAAAAATCAGCGGGAGGTAACTTCGCTGCCACCCAGCCAGATGATGGATTTTGCCTTGATAATAATTCGCCACATACAGCTCCCCATCCTCGCCTTCGCCAAAGGTGCTGATGTTGAAATCGGCATCCAGCTCTAATGTGCGGCTCGACCAGGTGAGCGGCGCATCGGAAAGC
>DAOTZA010000131.1:0-4449 GCA_034434515.1 Anaerolineales bacterium
GCAGCCGGAATCGCCACGGCGCGCTGCATCATATCCGCCCCTAACACCAGAGCACCAAATAAGAAAGAAGCCGGGATCAAACCGATGGGATGCAAACGTCCAAACAAGGCTGCTACAATGCCTGTAAACCCATACCCAGCCGAAACGCCATCTAACAAGCGGTGGTGAATCCCTAACACTTCAACGATACCCGCCAATCCAGCAAAACCGCCGCTCAGGGCCATTGCCAGAATTAATCCTCCTTCAACCGGTATGCCAGCATAGCGCGCTGCCTTTGCACCGGCTCCTACAGCCCGCAGGCGATAGCCAATCACCGTCCGCCATAGGAAAACATAGACAACAATCGCCAGAATAATCGCAAACACAAAACCCCAGTGCAAACGGGTTTGAGGGATCAATTTGCCCAACCAGATGCCTTTTGCCAATTGCTGGGTTTGGGGAAAGCCGGTTCCATAAGCAATCTCGGTCGGGTCAATGAGCGGCCCGCGCAACAAAAAGACCAATACTTGTTGGGCAATGGCGTTAAGCATAATGGTCGAAAGAATTTCGTTCACCTTAAAATAGGCGCGCAAAGCCCCAGGAATCGCGCCATAAAGCGCACCGCCAAGAAAGCCCGCCAGCATCGTAAGGGGAAGCAAAAGAAACGGTGACCAGTTTTGCAGGGCAATTGCCACCACCGTTCCAGCTAAGGCGCCGATGATCATCTGCCCTTCCCCACCAATGTTGAGGATGCCAGAGCGAAAAGCAATGACAATACCTAAACCGACCAACATTAGCGGAGTAGCTTTGGCGGCTGTTTCCGTCAAACCATACAGGCTACTGAATGGACCCAGAAGCATCGCCCGGTAGGCAATCAAAGGATTGGCTCGGACAATCAGGAGCAGGATGGCGCCAACCAGCAAAGCGCTGATTACGGCAATGACCAGGATGGCAAGTTGTACTTTGTATGAGGATTTCATTGAGAGAGAAAACCTCTCCGAACTATTTGTCAGACAATTTATATTATAAATCGATTGAGGATGTTTGTCTAGGGAAAAATCATTTCGAATCCCAAAAGCCGAGATGAACCTGGCGCGCTTCAGGAAAGTTAATCGGACCGATCGCTTCGATCTTTCTTTGCCCTCGCTGGAAGACCTGGCGACAGGGCAAATCGAGTGTTGGGTTTTCGGCATGGGCGCCGGTCATCTGCCGTAATTCAGCTTCACTGAGCGCATACACCACCTTACCAATTCCAGCCCAGTAGATCGCTCCAGAACACATGGCGCAAGGTTCTGTGCTGGTATAAAGGGTACAATGCGCAAGGAACTCTGAGGAGTACTTCCGACAGGCCGCGCGCACCAGATTGGTCTCCGCATGACCGGTGCAATCTCCTTCACTAACGACGCTGTTTTCCGCTTCCAGGAGGATGTTCCCTTGATCGTCAATCAACAACGCACCAAAAGGGTGATTTCCGTGTTCTCTGGCTTGCTGGGCTAACACCACAGCTCGCTGAAGATACGGGAGATGCAACTCGAGATCTATTTCCTGACCTTGATGCTGATTCATGTTTCTTGTCCTGGGAAATTTGGCCACAAAAACCTTAACTTTCTGACATTATACCATTATGTCCGTCAATCTCGTTTTCTAATCGGTAAAGAGATATAGAAGCAATAGTTGTCAGGGAGATCGAACTCTGGTCTGTGGATTGGAGCAAATGCGTTCCCGCTGAGACAGGTCGGGCTTTCAGCCACCCTGAAAAAATGATGTCGCCTTCGGTGCGAAGGCTTTTCTCATTCGAGAGATCCTTCCAAATCCTCTTTGCGCCGCCGGTAATATTTTCCTTTCTCTTGATACATCATATTGTCTGCCTGGACGATCAATTTCTGGAGGAATCGTTCTGAGTTGGTGCTTGCCCTTCCAATTGACAAACTTAAGGTGGGCGACTGATCATGGTATTTGTTGTTCAGCTCCATCAATTTCTGAATCCGTTCGATGATATTGGCAGTCTTTCGCTCCCCATACCCTGGCAACAGGATGACAAATTCATCCCCTCCGATGCGGGCAAGGATATTGTTTTCATCAATGGCTTTGCTCAAAACCTCCGCAGCGCGACGGATCAGGTCATCTCCTGCCTGATGCCCGGATGTGTCATTGACCACTTTCAAGCCATTAATGTCCACAGCGATCAAGCTGGTCGGATAAATGGGCTGTTGCTCCCAATCTCGCAGGGTTTGCTCGAAATACATACGGTTGTATAAACCGGTCAATACATCATGGCTGCCGAGATAACGTAGATAGTCCTCTGCCTTCTTCCGCGCCGTTATGTCTTGCAGGGAGACCAGAACCCAATCGAAGGTATCCTCATGGCCGGGCATAATGCGAACTTCAATATGCACCTGAATGGCTTCCCCGTCCAACGCATAGTTAACTCCCTCGCGCTGGTAGACAAGAACCCCATTCCATAAGTTTTCAAGCTCTTGGACGAAATGAAGGGACATCTCATCTCTAAAGACCTTGTCTAAATTCGTCATCAATTCTTCTTTGCTACCTGCTTTGAATAATTCAACCGTTTTCTGGTTGACATTTACCACGCGAATGAGCCCCATACAATGGCTGACAAAATCAGGATTCCGAACCAGATAGGGCTGGAGTTTCTTGACCCCCTGCGAGCGAAGATGATCAAGGGCAGTTTTGATTGCGCTCCAATCTTCCTCCCATAGAGAAATCGGAGAGTGTTCAAACAGCGCCTGAAAACGGCGTTCTGCTTCTTTCCGTTGTGTTATGTCCTCCAGGGTGACCAGCACGGCATCCCAGGTCTGCAGCCCTTGGGGTGGTATTGACAAGTGCAGGCGTATAGCAATGGGGGTGCCATCGAGGGCGTAGTTTACCCCTTCCCCAGACCAATAGGTTTTACCTTCCCAAAGTGCCATGAGTTCATCCCGAAAATGGGCCCGCATTTCATCGCGAAAGACATCACCCAAATTGGCAAGCAACTCGGCTTCGGTTTTAGCTTTAAACAGCTCTAAGGTCTTCTGATTCACCCGGCGCACAATAATTCTGCTCATACACTCATCCAGAAATTCAGGATGCATATCAAGGTAGGGTGCAAGTGATTCCACCCCTTGCGCACGCAGGTTATCGAAGGCAATTTTGATCCTGCTAAAATCTTCTTCCCATAGGGAAATGGGGGCATATTCGAACATAATCTGCATCCTCTCCGAACTGGTTTTGGTTTTCATCACGCCTCCTGCTTTAGAAGGAAACGATTTGGGATGTCTTCCTTGCAGGTCATTCTCTCCAAGGAAGGTTGCAAGAAACCGGCAATCTCATAAACATAAAGGTTCGCTTATTCTCTGGCGAACCTCGCTTTGATGAACTAAACTTCCGCTTCGGTGACCATTTTTAGCAACGCCTCGTGGATCCGTCCATTATCGGCAAGGATCGTATGCCCTAAAGGATCAAAACGCTCACCGGTGACCTGGGTTACCACCCCACCGGCTTCGCGCACAATACAGGCTCCGGCGGCGATATCCCAGGGATGGAGATAGAGTTCCCAATAGCCATCGATCCTTCCGGTGGCGACCTCACACAGCCCCAAGGCGGCAACACCGCTGCAGTAAACTGCAAAAGCGCTTTTCACTGCCCGACCCCACTGGAGAAGATTGTCTCTCGATGAAGTCCAGGCATCATACGGAAAACCGGAACCGAGCAGCGCTTTACCGATCTGATCGACCTCCGATACGTGAATAGGCGCGCCGTTCAGGGTGGCTCCCTTTCCCTTACATGCGGCAAACAACTCCCGGGTCATGGGTTGGTAGATAACCCCAACCACTGCTTCATTCCCAACCACCAATCCAATTGAGACGGCGAAGACCGGAATGCGGCGCACATAATTGGTCGTGCCATCAATCGGATCAACCACCCAGATACCTGTCTGGCTCTCATGCCGATGACCCTCCTCGCCAAGAAAGCCATAGTGCGGAAATTCGCTCTGCAAGCGCCTGGCGATGATCTTTTCCGTTTGCCCGTCCAGTTCGGTAACCACCTCAATGGCGCTTTTATAGCGCAGGGCATTGGCTTCACCGTAATGCTGGCATAAAAATTTCCCTGCTTGAAGGGCTGCGTCGATGGCAGCGTTGAGTTCTCGATCCATTTTGTCATCCCAGAAAGTTGATCTTGTGGCGGGCATCGCCATCCGCCCTCCCCTTGTCGAAGAAGATTTCTCCTTCAAGCCGGATACAGATCGCGATGTTTCTGCCAGCACAGGATATTTTAATCCATAAACGATCCGCCGTTGACGTTAATGCTTTCCCCGGTGATGAAGTCAGATGCTGCTGAAGCTAAGAACAAAGCTACCTTAGCGACATCCTCCGCCGTTTCCAAACGCCCAAGGGGAGTGTCATCGATGTAAAGCTGGCGAACATCCTGAGGGGAAACGCCGCGCAAATTTGCTTCCCACTCCACCTCGCG
>DAOTZA010000132.1:0-4501 GCA_034434515.1 Anaerolineales bacterium
GCGGTTGCGCTGGATGAGGGATTGATCGTGCCGGTCGTGCGTCAAGCCGAAACGAAAGGTTTGCTCCAACTGGCGCAGGAAATCGAAGACTTGAGCCAACGGGCGCGCCAAAACCGCCTGCGCCCCGAAGAGGTGGCCGACGGCACCTTCACGCTTTCCAATCTGGGCATGTTTGGGATCGAGCGCTTTACGGCTATCATCAACCCACCCCAGGTCGCCATTCTGGCAGTCGGGACGGTGCGCAAGGAAGTGCTTGCCGATGAAAACGACCAGGTGGTCATCCGCCCCATGCTGAGCCTGATGTTGTGCGCCGACCACCGCGTGGTAGATGGGGCAGTGGCTGCGGCATTCCTGCGCGATTTGAAAACTGTGCTAGAAGACCCGCAGTTGATGGTGCTGTGACAGGAGGCTAGTGATATGCAGCCAATTGATGTAAGCGCAACCATGATTATTTTAGGTCTGGCTACAGCATGGTTTATGCAATTGCTCCTTTCGTACTTCCAACTGCGCCGATTTTATGGACGGGTCAATCAGTTGCGAAAGAGTGGTAACTTTGTTTCCATTGGTGTGTCTGGCTCGGCCTGGAAAGGTCGGCAGTACGCTATATTAGTAGTAGATCCCCAAACCGATGTTATTCGTCAGAGCGAGCAACTTTCCGGTTGGACAGTGCTGGCAAACCTCAAACCGCTGCATGGGTTGGAAGGAATGACACTACAAGAATTGCTGGACGAAGAAAAAACACTCCCCCACCATATAAACCGCAAACTTGTGCTGGCTCTACGCGATGCGGCAAAGCATATCGTTGAGTACAAAAACCGAAAAAAGGAGGCAAATGAAAAACAATTAATTGATTTACCTAACCCTGTTAATACCCTGTCCGTTTCTTCGGAAGAAAGGAGGTGAGCTAGGAAAATTCCGGAATTGAACCACCCATTATTCTAAAATCTGTATAGCTTTCTTAATATTAACATGATATATGAAAAAGGAGGCACACAATGGATGTTTTGGTTCAAGCAGCAGTATGGTTTATTGGCTTGTTCCAGAAAGGATCAGAAGTATTTGTGGGATTGGTTACCGGTATTATACCGTTGGTGATCGTTCTGTTGACAGCTTTCAATGCATTGATTGCTTTGATTGGTCAAGAACGTATTGATAAAATCGGTGAAGCTGCAGGTAAAGAAGGGTTTCAATACATGCCACTGCGCTATTTGGTTCTACCAGTGGTAGCAGTATTCGTACTGACCAACCCGATGGCTTATACGATGGGACGTTTCCTACCTGAAAAGTACAAACCAGCCTTTTACGATGCAGCAGTATCCTTTGTGCATCCGCCTTTGGGAATCTTTCCGCACGTTAATCCAGGTGAATTGTTCGTATGGGCAGGCATAGCTCAAGGCGTAACTACTGGTTATGGGGAAGCAGAAACTGCTGCGCTGGCAGTTCGGTATCTAATCGTCGGGCTGATCGTGATATTTATTCGCGGCATTGTTACCGAACGGATTACTGCATTCTTATGGGCACGACGAGCAGGATGAGGAGGTGTTGAAATGCAAGGCATAACCAGTTTGCTTGAAAGAATTGGCCGCGGGGCCGGTAAAGTAGTCGGAATTTTATATCAGGCAGGGCGTGAATCAATTGATCAGGTTGTAAAGAACATTCTGCCCTTTATGGCATTTATCGCCTTCATCATCGGGATTATTTTGAAAACCGGTGTTGGCGATGTTCTTGCGCGGTTGCTTCAACCATTAGCCAATAATCCAATTGGTCTGATCATTATGTCGCTCATCATCGGCTTGCCGGTCCTATCTCCTCTACTTGGGCCTGGAGCGGTTATCGCTCAGATCATTGGGACATTGCTAGGTACCCAATTTGCATCAAAAGCTTTGCCAGCCTACATCGCTCTCCCAGCTTTGTTTGCCATCAATCCTCAGGTAGGCTGTGACTTTATTCCAGTTGGTCTGGCGCTCGGCGAAGCCGAACCAGAAACAGTAGAAGTTGGTGTTCCGGCTGTGCTTTTCTCTCGCCTCATTACCGGTCCTATTGCCGTGATAATTGCTTGGATTTTCAGTGTCGGATTATAGTCAATAATAGGGTACGGAGGATTTTTTAGCTCGCATCCTCCATACCCTTATACACCACATCAAAAAATCAACAACAAAGGAGAGGAGCTTTTGCCATGTCAGAAGAAAAGAAATATCGCAAAGTACGGATCAAGAGAGGACCAAAAGGTTGGGGTGGACCACTTATCATCGAGCCCAAGCCTGGCCGAGACTTAATTTATTCGGTCACCGGCGGTGGAATCCACCCGTTAGCTCAGCACATTGCCAATTTGACCGGTGGACGTCCCTTTGACGGATTTAAATCCAAAGCTGATTTTAGCGAAATTGCAGTTGCGGTCATTGACTGTGGTGGCACAGCACGCGTAGGTGTTTATCCCATGAAAAAAGTGCCAACAGTAGATATTTACCCTACTTCACCTTCGGGACCTTTGATGCGCTTCATTACCGAGGAGTACTTTGTTTCGGGTGTACGTCCAGAGGATGTGGAACTCGTTGATGAATAACTTCACTGGTGGATAAAGACATGGTTAAGTATTTCGCCAAAATCTCACAAATCGGTCCGCTAGTCGATGAGTTTATTTCTGGCGGAGTGCTGGTATTCTTTGGTCAAAATGCCCCTGAAGAATTGCGCGAGTTTGCCATCTTACATGATGGCGAAACACTAAACGAGGACATTGTGGTTGGCGATCAGTTTTGCATTGCAAACGAGTGTTTTACCATTCTTGCAATCGGTGAGGTGGCGAACCAAAACCTCAAGGCACTAGGGCATTTTATCATCAAGTTTAATGGTGAACATAAACCTGAAATGCCAGGTGATATCTGCACGGAGGTTCGCCCCCTCCCACCCATACGAGTTGGGGATACATTTGCTTTCAAATCTGCTAATTGAAAACTGATTCAAAGATTAAGGACTCATATTATTAGATTATCTGCGAAAAGGAATATCAAAATGTCATTGCGTGATCGCCTAAAGAAATATACACAACAAAATGGGGCGCTTCGAATAGGATTGGTTGGCGCTGGTCAGATGGGAATTGGTTTTATTAGCCAGACCGAAAAAATGGATGGCTTGCGAGTTGTGGCGACTGCTGACATCATCCCTGGTCAGGCTGAAAAGGGCTATCTCGAAAGTGGGGTACCGACAGATGCAATAGTCCATCTCGATGAAGACCCAGAGAAAGCCTCTAACCTGATTGCAGCAGGGAAACGCATAGCGACAACTGATGCCAGTTTTCTGGTTCAAATTGGTGTTCTGGATGTAATACTGGAGTGTACCGGTGTGCCGGAGGTGGGAGCGCAAGTTTGTTATTCTGCCATTCAAAACGGCAAAGATGTCGTCAATATGAATGTTGAAGCGGATGCGACAATTGGTTATTGGTTAGCAAAAATGGCGGAGGACAAAGGAGTTGTTTATACGCTTGTGGCTGGGGATGAACCGGGATCAATCAAGGAATTGTATGACTTTGCTGATGCGCTGGGATTTGATATTGTCTATATCGGTAAGGGAAAAAATAATCCATTGAACCGCTCAGCAACCCCGGATCAATTGCAAGAATCGGCAAAGAAACAACTGATGAACCCTAAGATGCTCACATCGTTTGTAGATGGAACAAAAACAATGGTCGAAATGACCTCAATTGGCAATGCGCTGGGGTTTGCTCCAGAAGTCACTGGCGGCTATGGTCCAAATTGCACAATCAAGGATTTACCAAACATTTTTGTCCCAAAAGAAGCGGGCGGAATCTTTAATGGCACCAAAGCAGTTGACTTTGCTGTGGGTGACGTAGCGCCTGGTGTATTTGTCATTATCACCACCGACCAGCCTAAAATTATCCGAGACCTGCGCTACTTGCGGCTGATGGGTAATCCAAATCACAATTACTGGGTGTTGTATCGTCCATACCATCTTGCCAATTTGGAGGCACCAATCACTGTAGCGCGAGTTGGGTTGGATAAAGAGGAATTATTAGCAACCCACCATCCACCTGTAGCTGAAACAGTCGCTTATGCCAAACGAGACTTACAACCCGGCGAAACCATTGATGCATTGGGTGGGTTTACGGTTTATGGCATGATCGAGCGGGCAGATAAAGCACGCAAGAACGGCGAAGTACCACTGGGATTGGTAGTTGGCGGTACGATTACCCGATTAGTCAAAGCCAACGAGCCAATTCACTACGATGAAATTGAGTTAAATCAAAATCAAATGATTTATCGCCTGCGCAAAGAGCAAGAAATGTTTCTAGGATAGGAATCATGAGTCAGACATTTTCAACCATCATCACCATCGATCATCCCGCCGGGCTGCACGCCCGCCCGGCTGCCCAATTTGTCAAGACAGCGGCTCGCTTTCCGTGCAAAATCAGCGTGCGCAAACTCAATTCGGAAAAGCCACCTGCCAACGCCAAAAGCCCGCTCAGCGTATTGACCCTGGGGGTCAA
>DAOTZA010000133.1:0-51908 GCA_034434515.1 Anaerolineales bacterium
TGCCACGAAGCCAATACCATGCGCTTGATCGTGACCAACCCCGCCCTTGAAGAAGCTCTGGCAAGGCAAGGCAAGGATTGGCGCACCTTCACTCGTCAGGAGATGCGCAGCGTGGTTTGCGCCAATTGTCATGTGGAATACTATTTCAAAGGGGAAGGCAAATACCTGACCTTCCCATGGGATAAAGGGGTAAGCGCCGATAACATTGCTGATTACTATAATGACATCGGCTTCAAAGATTGGGAACATAAAATGACCGGCGCGCCGATGATCAAGATTCAGCATCCTGAATATGAGCTTTACATCGAGAACAGCACCCATTATCGCGCCGGGGTGGCTTGTGCAGATTGTCACATGCCCTATGTACGCGATGGCGCGGCCAAATTCTCCAGCCACGATGTCAAAAGCCCCCTGTTCACAGCCGAACGATCCTGTGGTGCCTGCCATACCGACGTCACCTATGTCGTTGACCGCGTTGGTCAAATCCAAAAGCAAGTACGGGAAGTTATGGATGTTGCTATGGATGCTCTGATCGAGGCAATCACAGCCATCGAAAAAGCCGCCCAAGACCCGAACGTCAACGCCGACTTGCTCAATGAAGCCCGACAACTGCACCGCGAAGCCCAACTACGAGTCGATTTTATCAACGCTGAGAACAGCATGGGTTTTCACAACCCCGAAGAAGCCTTGCGGGTTCTAGCCAAAGCAACCGATCTCGCCCGACAAGCTCAACTGAAAGCCATCCAGGCTTCCAGTTTGGTCATTCAGGCAAGCAAGTAATCAACCACAAAGTCAAGACACCCTGGCAAAACCACGCTCGCCAGGGCGTCTTTTTATTCTGACACAATCAATCTTTCCTACCATTACCTCATTGCGTTACTACCCAGCGCTGTAAAATAGCTTCGTCCAGCACCTCGATTTTCCCGCGGCTAACCCGAATCGCCCCCGTCCGTTCTAAGTCTCGCAAGGCGCGCGCCAGTACTTCTCGCACAGTACCTAATTGAGCCGCGAGTTGCACCTGAGTGACCTTTGTTATCCTCTTTCCACTAACTGGATCACCGTCTAGATCCATCAAATAGCGCGCCAGGCGCTGGGTCACCTGATACAGGGACAGATTGTTGATCAGCTCGACAAACCTGCGCAAATTTTTTGCCAGATTCAGGATGACAGCTCTGCCCATTTGCGGGTAGCGAGATAACAGCTCGCGAATCAAGGTAGGGGAAACCACCCAAACCTGACATCCCTCCAAAGCTGTCGCATTAACCGCATGAGGGCCTTCATCAAACACCGGCACCTCATTAAATGTGGCGCCGCGACTGAGAGTGCGAAAGATCATTTCCCGCCCACTTTGGGATAACTTCGAGAGTTTCACCCCACCTTCTTGGATAATAAACAACCCTGCACATGGCTCCCCTTCCCAAAAAATCACTTCATCCTTGTCATAGGCGCGCAATTGGGTCTCGACAGCCAGTTCTTGTAGCACCGCTTCTGGCAGGGTTGAAAAATAGGGATTGGTGCGAAGAACCTCCACACGCTGCTCAATGCGACTATAGAGATGACGCATGTTGGTCACCGATGGATGAGATCCGTCAATTCGATGGATTTAACTTACCCTCCAGGAACATCTTGTCTGGCCCACCCCGATCGATCTCCCAGGGATAAAGGATGCGGGCATCGGTGATGGCTGCGTAATAATCCGGTCGAACGGAGCCAAAGAGGTTTCGGTAAGGGTTAAAGTGTAAAACACAGGTATAGGGAATACCCCCAGCCGATGAAACGCGGTTTTTAACGGCGGTGATTGTTCGCCCTGCCCCCCATACATCATCCACAACCAGCGTTCTCCGGGCGCGTAACAGGCGATCTTCAGGAAACTGGATAAATTCCGGCCAGGCATAGAGGCGCGCTTTCTCCATCGCAATTTGGGCAGGGAAATCCACCGCCGCCGTCAAGACATGCGTAATATCCATTGCCTCAGCCAACAGCCCGCCAGGAATAATACCGCCGCGGGTGATCATGAGAATCGCATCAAATTCAATTTCAAATTGAGGTAACAAATGATCAATTAATAAATCAACATCATGCCAAGTCAGGATTTCAGTACGTCGCTCCATTCGTCCTCTCCCAAATTTAAGATAAAACCGCAGCCAATGGCACGGGGGGTTTCACTGCCATAATCTCTTGCCCCTCCTGGCGCGCTCGTTCAACATCCCTCGCCCAGAGATATAAACAGGTGTGGTAAGCCGTGGTCGTATAGGAACTGATCACAACCGCAACCAGAATAAACAGCCCGGCAATGATTGTCCCAAAAGAAAGACCACTAATCACTCCCCAAGCCGCCTGACCACTGAGACCCACCAGACCAATTCCAACCCCTACACCAAGGGCGATTCCTGCACCTCCGATCAGAAAGCCGATGATTCCGGTCACAGCGCGGACCCCTACCAAACTGATACCAATCAAGAGCAGATTCTCCTTAACAATTTGGGTAGCCCGACGTAACCCACTTTTCAAGTTCAAATCGTCGATGACCATGGCAGGCAATACCAGATAGGTGGCTTGCGTCCATACAGCATCGATCAGGGATGCCAGGGCATTGCGGATTGCGGAATTGCCCTTTCCTTTGACAAACCTTTGGAGCAGACTGACTACCATGGAAGCGGCTGCCAGACTGAGGATATTGAACCAATTGCGCTGAGCCATCTGCCAGGCTTTCGCCATCACGCCATCCCCTTCGGCGAGGTAACTATAAATCAGGTAAATGGTCATTGCCGAGAACCAATAGCTAACCGTGTACTGGGCGAAAATCAGAATTGCTCCGAAAAGATAACCAAAAATCCTGCCAATGCCTTGATCACCGAAGACGACAAAGGAAACCACCATCGGAATCGAGAAGAGGAGTGTAACCGCCATACCCACAATCAACGCATAAATCGAGGGCTTGATCAAGTCCGCATCATTTAACGCCATTTGCCAGGATTGTTTCAGAAACGCAAAACCTCGTTTTAAGCTATCCATCTCAACCTTCCTTATCTATTGCACTCTAATTATAGCAAGCTTATCGGATTAATTTCAATCTGCCATCCTTTCCGCAAGGGCCGATTGCGCAAGAAATTTTGCGGTTGTTCTCCAATAAGCAGAATCTGCCAGCGATACCAGCCTCCAAGGCGGGCAAAATAACACGGCAGCGGCCCGCTGATGCGCAGGTTGGCGATCTGTTCACCCGCCAAAGTATTTTCTAGTTCCTGGTATTGGCGCTCAGCTTCTCTTTGAGCCTGTTCACAGTTCAAATGCCGGTATTCCAAACGAACGATTTGCGCAAAAGGAGGATATTGGATATCTTTCCGCAACTGGATTTCCTGTCGATAAAACAACTCATAATCCTGCAAGGCAGCGGCTCGAATGGCATAGTTGTCGGGCTGGTAGGTCTGAATGATGACTTCTCCCCCCAAATTGCTTCGCCCAGCCCGACCGGCTACCTGAGTGAGCAACTGAAAAGTGCGTTCGGCAGCCCGAAAATCGGGCAAATTCAACCCCACTTCAGCCAGGATCACCCCCACTAAGGTTACCAGAGGTAAATCCAACCCCTTGGCAAGCATTTGGGTGCCAATCAGAATGTCAGCTTCGTGGCGAGAAAACTGCTCCAGAATCCGTTCATGGGCTCCTTTCTGCTTAGTTGTATCCGCGTCCCAGCGCAACACTCGCGCCGCTGGGAAGAAACGCCTGACCTCTTGTTCTACCCGTTGGGTGCCGATGCCCATTTGGCGAATATGGGTACTGCCGCAGGTAGGACACCGTTGCGGGCTCATCCTTCGGTATCCACAGCGATGACAAAGTAAGGGCATTGATTTCAAAGTGTTCTCGGCAACATGAGCAGTCAAGGGAATCTGACAACGGGGACATTTGACGACAATTCCGCAATCGCGACAGAAGACGTAAGTAGCCAAGCCGCGCCGATTGAGAAACAGGATGACCTGCTGTCCAGCAGCCAAAACCTTTTTTATTTGATCACTCAGTAAACGACTAAAAATCGAGCGATTTCCTTGCTTTAATTCCGCCCGCATATCGACGATTTTTACCGGAGACAGCTTTCTTTCATCCAAAGCGGAGATGGTTTGCAAAGAACCGCCCAACGTTTGGGCAGAAAAATGGTGTTCAGAGCTTTGCGCCTGCGGCAAAATTCGCCTGGTCAGGGTTATGCCCTGCCATATGCCCTGGCGCGCCCAATAAGATTGTTCAATGCTTGGAGTTGCCGAACCGAGCAAACAAGCTCCAGCGGCAATTTGCATATACGCAATTGCAGCCTGAATGGCGTGATAATTCGGCTGCGTGTCCTGGTAATAACTGGAGTCATGGCATTCATCAATTACCACCAGGCCAGGCCTAACGAAAGGCATAAATAAGGCGCTGCGCGGTCCTACGATCACCGAGAGCTGACCCAGGCGGCAGCGCTGCCACATATCGAATCGCTCGCCGGGCGATAACCGGGAATGGTAAATCCCAACTTTGCCGACAAAACGGGCTGCAAAACGCTCAATCGTCTGCGGTGTCAGCGAGATCTCTGGCACAAGGACAATTGCCTGCCGGCCACCTTTGAGCGTCTCATCAACCGCCCTAAGGTATAACTCGGTTTTCCCCGATCCAGTAACTCCCTGCAACAAAATCGGTTTTGGAGCCTCTCCGCGCCAGGCCTGGTGCAAGGCAGGCAAGATCGTTTTCCAGGCTGCCGCTTGTTCGTCGGTTAGATCAAAGGGAGGATAAGAAATCACCGTTTTGGATGCCAGAGGATCGCGCCACTGATGGCTTTCTTCAAAACGGATTGCCCCCAAGTCAGACAGCAGTCTCAAATCAGCGGCTGTCGCCCCACATTCCGCATAGACCCACGCAATCTCAACCGCTTTTCCTTCCTGAGCTAAAAATTCCAATACTTTTTTCCTTCTCTCCAGAGCCTTCCCCCATCTTGAAGCATGAACCTTTAAAAACGTCTCAATCTCCGAAGGCTTCAGGCTCAAAGAAACTACCCTGGCGCGCTTTGCACCTGTTCTAGGAGCAACCAGGTAGGGTTCGACTTCGATCAAACCTTTGCGGATCAGGGGTTGAATGGCTTTACGCCAATCGCGGCGGTTGAAGCGACGATTGAGTTGCGTCCCCCTTAAAGCTCCTGTTTCCTGTATAGCAGCCACAACCTGCCTCTGGAACGGCGACCAGTCCATTACAGCCCGATCGCCCTTCCAACGGTACAACCAATCGCTGCGCTGTTTGTATCCTTCGGGGAGAAAAAAACCAATCCATTCACCTAACGGGGTTAAGGTATCTTCTGCAAGCCGTTGAGCCAGGTTTAAGAGCATTGGGGTTAAGACAGATTTGTTTTCTAAAATGCGTTCAATCGGACGAGTGGATGCAACCGATGGAGCATCCACTTCCCTCCAGATGACTCCCTGAACTCGCTGTGAGCCAAAGGGTACCAATACCAATGCTCCAACCTCTACAACAGCGCTTTCATCCGCTTCTGGTAGATGATAGTCATACACCTCAGAAGCCTGAGAGATATTCAACGCAACTTGAAAAAACCGCGGCATCTCAGGCAATGCGTTCCAATACCAGGCGGGCAACCCGCAGGCCATCCATGGCATCCACCCGGATGCGCACGCCATTACTCTCCACTGTATCATTCACCTGGGGAATCCTGCCCAACTTGCCCAGCACAAAGCCGGCTATGGTGTCATAGTGCGGATCGGACAAATCCAAACCCAACCTTTCATTAACATCTTCGATCAGGGTCATGCCATCGATCAGGATCGAACCATCTGGCTGAACGATGAAGGCCGGAGCGGTGCGATCAAAGGGATCGCTGACTTCGCCAACAATTTCTTCCATCAAGTCCTCCAACGTAACCAACCCACCCGTTCCGCCAAATTCATCCATGACAATGGCGATATGCTGGCGGGCTGTGCGAAAGCGTTTCAGCAAATCCCGTACAGTTAGGGTTTCAGGGACAAAGAGTGCTTCCCTAGCCAACATTCTGGCAGTCAGGTCCTGGCGCTCTGGAGAAAGCATGGCGGGCAACAAATCTTTGAGGTGCACAATGCCAATAATTTGATCCAGGCTGTCATCATAGACCGGAAATTTTGTATAACCGCTTTCACTGGTCAATTGAATGATTTGGGGAAGCGTTGTTTCAGCTTCTACCGCAACCATTTCCGTGCGCGGGATCATCACCTGACGCACCAGTTGTTGCCCCAGGTCAAAAATGGCTTCGACCATTTCCCCCTGTTCTTCTTGAAAGACGCCTTGCTCGGTGCTGGCGGCGATCATCATGCGCAACTCTTCTACCGATAGGGCACTTTCTTGCTGATTCCCCGCCCGGATGCCCAGAAAATTGAGCAGAAAATTGGCTGAGCCATTTAAAATCCATACAAAAGGTTGAAAGACTTTTTGTAAGTACACTAGCGGAGCTGCCAAAACCAAAGCTGCTTGCTCAGCATAGCGCAAGGCGACTGCTTTGGGCACCAGCTCGCCAAAAACAACCAGCAGAAAGGTAATCACTCCAAACGCCAAGCCGCTCGCCAGACCGCTCGCCAGACGTTTCTCGACCGAAGGCAAAATATTCCCAAAGAGTTGATCCAGCAGGTCTGCCAGGGCTGGCTCGCCAATCCAACCCAAAGCCAACCCTGAAAGGGTAACCCCCAACTGCACAGTTGCGATCAGGCGAACCGGATCACTCAAGGCTCGTTTTGCCCACCAGGCTGCTCGGTTGCCCTGCTGATCCAGTTCCTCTAAGCGAGTTTTGCGCACCGTTACCAGCGCATACTCGGCAATCACAAAGAAGGCATTGGTTAAGATAAAAAAGAAAACGATCAGGACTTCAAGAAAATCGGACAATCAAATCTCCACAAAGCACGTTTCTTAAGATTGCGGAGTCCGGTAGATCACTGCCGCACCATAGCCAACAACTTCGTGATAGTTCCCTGTAACATCTCCCGAAGTCGCATAGTGCAGCACGCGAATGCGATTGGCGCCCAGCTCTCTGGCTGCCCACATCGCCGCTGCCACCGCAGAACGTCCACACGCAAAACCTTTCCCTTCGATTTCCGCCTGTAAGAAAACCAATGGATCAAATCCTTCCATCCGACGGAGCATTTCGCGATCTAGCTTTTCGGCAAGGGGTTGAGGATAAAAATGCGAGAGATCCGTGCTGGCAACGATTAACGCCTGGCGGTCTCTTAGGACTTCCACCAGGGCAATGCCTAGCGCTTTCAATCTGCGGGGATCATCAATACCGATCATAATCGGCAACAGATGGAAAGACCCTAACACCCTTTGGAGAAAGGGAAGATGGATTTCCAATGAATGCTCTTCATCTGCCCACACCCGCTTAATGCTTTCACCCACCTCACGTTGCAAGTGTTTTTCCAAAACCCCCAACGCCTCGTGATCAACTGCGACAATCCCCAGCGGGGTTTCATAAGCCTGGTGAGCGCTGGTCACATAAGCAGCAAAATAAGGGCGATGTTGAGGAGCGAGAATCGCTACGAGCTCAAAATTCTGTCCTTGCAGGAGGGCATAAGCGTAGGCAGCCACCGGCCCTGAATACTGATGACCGGCATGAGGCGCGATAATTCCCACAATCTCACCCTCAACGGCTGGTGGTAAAGCCGCAGAAAGATATTCATCGATGCGTTGGGTTAAGACCTGGGGGTTTGCAGGATACCAACGTCCTGCCAACGGAGAAGGACGAACATCTAGCCTTTCATCCATACCTTATTCTCCTGAACCAATGAACCAATTTGAAACCGTTCACTTTATTTTCATTTTAACATAACTATGGCTATTCGACATTAAACCCCGACCTGCATTCTTACAAACTCTCAAAGAACAAGGTAAAATCAAGTTGTTAGGAGCGCAAATGGACGAACGTTTGCTATTCCCTGAACTGCATCTGTTACGGCAGCTTACCAACCGACTCCGTTTTGAATCCCCCTTCACGAATAATGGGAACTTCAAGGAAATCTTCGATGCCCTTGACGACATCATAGTTATCGTCGATCGGGAAACCGTTATCCATTACGGCAACCAGGCTGCGATACGACGGTTTGGAGTCTCGCCCGAGCAATTTATCGGTAATACATTACTTCAGCTAATGCCCTTTCCCGCTGCCAAAACTCGCTGGCAATTCATTCTCAAGTCGCTAGAACAATTTGGACACTTTTCCTTTATCGATAGCGGGCATGGGAAATATGCGTTGACCCATGTTCTTCCACTCAAAGATAAAAATTCCCCCAATGAATTCTTTCTGATCTATACAATCGAAAACAGTAGCTCAACCCTTTTAGGGGCATCCAATCATGAATCCGCCAGCAAAGCCTTTCAGGAAAGCCTCAAAGCCATTCACGAAACATCGGCCGAATACAACGCTGCTCATCGTCTCGAATATCACTTACGCATCTCCCTGGCGCTCGCCAATGCAGCGACCGGCGCTAGCCTTGCTGAAGACCTTTCAACTGCCCTAAACACCTTATGCGCCCAGGCTTGCCTTGCTCTCGAAGCTCCCGCTGCGGTTGTGCGACTGTACAATCGGCATCAAAACACGTTAGAAATTGCCGGCTCCTACGGCTTATCCGAAGAGCACCTCCGCCAGCACTTTGCCATTCCCTATCCTCCCCTGGCTCACCTTGCTTCTGAAGCAGCTCCGAGAGTCATCGTTGCCGATCTCGACCGAAGTCCTCCCACTCCTGCCGACCAGCTACCCTATCGTCCCCAGTTAACCGCCTCGGTAATTGCGAATATCGTCCGTAAAAATCATTTTCTGGGTGTACTGGTCATTCTGATCCCGAAAGTACATCCGCCACTCATCAAAGAAGACCTGCTGTTTGTCCAGGCAATTGCTGAGCAAGCTTCCATTGCCATCGATCGATTTCGCTTAATGAGAATTCAACAAAGGCGGACGCGGGAGCTGGAGAATCTGGTCCACATAGCGATTGAATTACGCGAAGCGCCAACCAAAAAGGAGGTAATGGAGACCTTATTAGAGAAGCTATCGGAGGACGAATATATTGGGATGGGGGCAGTCTATCTTCTGCAGGATCAAGGTTATATGCTGATTTCTCATCAAAGCAAGAACGATCCTCCTCCTGACTGGCTGAACATCCCACTCAATCCCGCCTGGAAGGAGGGCAAACCACTGTTCTTCGATCATTATCATCTCTCGAGCGCCTTGCTTACCGAAGGTAGGCACAACCTAAATCCTTGGGAGACCATTCGCGGCCTGGCGATTCCGCTCCATACACCATCGGCGACCTCAGGCGTCATTCTGCTGTTTTTCCCTCAACCCCTGCGGCTATCCAGCGATGACCAGCATAAGATTTATCTCCTCCAGGAAATCGGTAACGCAGCCCTCCATCGCGCTGCTGCCCTCGAACACCTTGAACAGTTGGTTCTAGAACGCACCCGCGAACTCAGCATCCTCTACGAAATCGCTGCCTTATTGAATGCTCCTTCAGATGTACATCATTCTATCGATCAGGTATTAGAAAACGTCCTCACCATCACAAAATCCAAGCTGGCCGCTATTCATCTTTACGATATCAAAACGAAACAACTGGCGGTTTATCAGGTAAAAAGCTCTCTACCCGCCGGCTTTCTTAATTATTTTCGCCCGCAAGAGGAGACCCCATGGAAATCTGTCTTCGATCGAAACGCCATCCTGTATCTGGAAAAGCCCCTTGAACGGGCAGCAGAGCCCGATGATTCCAATGGGAGGATACCGTTAACCTATCTGGGACTCCCTATTCGCAGCAAAGGTGAAATCCTGGGAGTGCTGAGTCTCTTCAACAATCATGAAGGGGATTACTCTCTAAACGATCAGGTCATTCTCACCGCCATAGCCGATCAGCTCGGCTTGGCCATAGAGCGGGCTAGATTAACCGAGCAGGGGGAAGAAATTGCAAAATTGGAAGAAAGACAACGCCTGGCGCGCGATCTCCATGACGCCTTGACCCAATCTCTCTATAGCATGACCCTGCTGACCTCCGGTTATAAACGGTCTCTCCATCACGCCACCCTGGAAGAAATCCATCAATGGATGGACGAACTCAACGATATTGCCCAAAACGCCCTTGCCGAATTGCGTCTGTTGCTGTATGAATTGCGCCCAACGGCTTTGGAACAGGATGGCTTGTATGGAGCCCTGAAACGTCGTCTAGATGCAGTCGAAAAGCGCGCCGGCATCCAGACAATCTTTGAAGTGCATGGCAGCTTTCGCCTGCCCCCGGAAGATGAGGAACATTTCTACCGGATTGCCCAGGAAGCGCTCAATAATGCCCTGCAGCATGCTCACCATCAATCCATCCGCGTAAACCTAGAATCGCTACCCGATTGCTTCAAAATGACCATTGAAGATGATGGAGTCGGTTTTGATTTCGATCAGGTCTTGCAACACAATCAACACTCGGGCTTGAACAATATGATTAGCCGGGCAAGGCAAATCGAAGCCCAACTTTCCATTGAAACTACCCCTGGCAAAGGAACAAAGCTGTCGATCCTGAAGGCGTATAACCATGTCTGACCCCATAACAATTCTCATCGTTGACGATCATCCCATCGTCCGCAAAGGCTTGCGCACCTTGCTTTTGAGTGAAGCTGACTTCCAGACCGTATATGAAGCCGAAAACGGCCTTCAAGCGATCCAAATCGTTCAACAGCATTATCCTCAGGTTATCTTGATGGATCTGGTCATGTCTCCGATCAACGGCGTCGAAGCCATTGGGCGGATCAAAGCCATCCACCCGGGGGCACGGATTCTGGTTTTGACTGCCTATGCGGAGGATGATAAGGTCTTTCCGGCAATAAAAGCTGGCGCATCTGGTTACGTTCTCAAGGACATCCCTCCAGAAGAACTCCTTCAAGCGGTTCGGGATGTCGCTAACGGCCAATCCTTTTTACATCCGACCATTGCGGCACGGTTAATGCGCGAAATCACCCAAACCAGCACTCCCCTGGAAAACAGCGAACCCCTAACCGAGCGCGAGCTCGAAGTGCTGCGCTGGATTGCGCGCGGCTTGAGCAATCAAGAAATTGCCATCCACCTGCACGTCTCCGAGCGTACCATCACCACCCATATCAGTAATATCCTGGATAAACTCCACCTGGCTAATCGCACGCAGGCAACGCTCTACGCCCTGCGGAAAGGGATTGCCAGTCTGTATGATGACCAGGACTTATGACTACGTAAAAATACGTAGAAAAAATCCGAAGATTATCTGATGCCAATGAGAGCTTTTTCGAGTAAATTACTAGTGAAGAGATAACAAAGCGGGAAATCTTGAAGACAAAGCTAGATTCTTCGCAGATCGCAATGGGGTGCTGATAGGGGAGCGATCTAGACTGATGGAGCGGCAAGACAGGGTGTCGCTCCATCAGCTTTAAACATCCCTTGCATCCGATCTGGATGGCAATCTGATCGTTTTCAAGAATTGAGCCTCTATAAACCTGGGAATCACTTCTACTTTCATACTAAAGCCCCAACTCACTCGTGGTATACTTAAAACCGACAATTTTGTTAGCGAAAGACAACGAAGAGAAAGAGTACCCGCAGAGCAAGTGGCACAGAGAGCGATCGGGGCTGAGAAGATCGCCCATCTAGCAGCGGGGAATGGGTCTCAGAGTTGCCCAGTGAACCGGTGAAGAAACCTCAGTAGCTGTGGCCGGCAGTGTCACCGTTATCGAGACACGGGTACGCCTGGAGGGTCAATCTCCGCAGCGATACCCCATCCGTGAGGCTGGCTCACTTTCCCGTCGGTTCATCGGCGGGTTTTTGGTTAACTCATTCGAACATTATTAGGAGGTTGAGCGATGTTGAAAATCCAGATTGAGTATTGTGCCGTCTGACACTATACCGACCGAGCCATTGGTGCAATGGCGGAGATTCTTCGTGAGTTTGAGCCTGATATCGATTCGCTCACTGTGATCCCTTCCGATGGCGGACGTTTTGAGGTTTCGGTTAATGGGAAACTGATCTACTCAAAACTTCAAACCGGCCGCCATGTCAATCAGGGTGAACTGGTGCAACTCATTCAGGCATTTCAGAAAGGAGGCTAAATGACAGAGAAAAAAGGTCGGGTCTTCTCCGGCGCCCGGCCCACCGGGCGCCAACATCTCGGTAATTACCTCGGCGCGATCAAGAACTATGTTGCTTTGCAGGACGAGTATGAATGTATTTACTGCATTGTTGATTTGCACGCTTTGACCACCCTCGAAACTACCGAGAACCTGCGACAGAATAGCTATGAGATGGCGTTGGATTTCCTGGCAGCCGGGATTCGCCCCGAAGAAACCATCATCTTCATTCAATCTCATGTCCCGGAGGTAACCGAACTGCACACCATTCTCTCCATGGTTACCCCCTTGGGCAAGCTGACGGATCTACCCACCTTCAAAGAAAAAGCCCGGCAACAACCGCACAATGTCAATTATGGCCTGGTCGGTTACCCGGTCTTGATGACCGCTGATATTACCCTGTATAAGGCAAATGTGGTGCCGGTCGGCATCGATCAGGCTCCGCATCTGGAGTTCGCTCGTGAGGTGGTCAGGTCATTTAACTACCGCTACCAGACCAATGTTCTCATTGAGCCCGAGATGAAAAGCACCGAACTTCCCAAAGTGCTTGGCATTGACGGCGTTCAAAAAATGAGTAAGAGCCTGAACAACCACATCGAGCTGGCAGCCACTCCTGAAGAGACTCTCCAGAGGGTGATGCAAATGGTCACCGACCCACAACGGCAACGGCGAACAGACCCCGGGCGGCCCGAAGTGTGTAATGTCTTCACATTTCACAAAGTTTTTTCTCCGCCGCAATTGGTAGCAGAGATCGATGTAGCGTGCCGCAGCGCTGCAATTGGCTGTGTGGAATGTAAGCAGCGGATGGCAACAAACCTCAATCAACATCTCGAACCTTTCCGCCAAAAACGCAGTGAATATGCTCGTGACCCAAACTATGTCTGGGACGTACTTCGAGACGGCAAGGAACGGGCAGCCAAAATCGCCAAACAGACCATGATCGAAGTTCGCCAAGCCGTCGGATTACCTTAAACGGCAATCAAAGTTCAGGACCTTCATGCGTTTGGTCATTCAACGCGTTCGCAGTGGCAGCGTCTCGGTTGAAGGTATGTTGATTGCCCAAATCCGCCAGGGATTAGTCATCCTGGTGGGAGTTGGGCAGCAAGACAATGAGGACACAGCGCGGTTTCTGGCCGAAAAAACCGCTCATTTGCGCATATTTGAAGATCAAGATGGTAAAATGAATCACTCATTGTTAGACATAGGAGGTGAGGCACTGGTCGTTTCCCAATTCACTCTGTATGCCGATACCCGCAAAGGACGGCGACCTTCTTTTACCGAGGCTGCTTTGCCAGAGCAAGCCAAGCCGTTGGTGGATTGCTTTGTTCGACACTTGCAAGACCTGGGGGTCTCTACCCAAAGTGGACAGTTCGGTGCACATATGCTGGTCAGCCTCGAAAATGATGGGCCGGTAACCATCTTGTTGGAACATTAGCGCATTATAGAATGACCCCCTTTCTTCAACTCACCTTTGCTCTCGCCATCATCATCAGTCTTGCTAAGCTTGGTGGTTATCTCAGCTTTCGCATCGGTCAACCCGCCGTATTGGGTGAGTTGCTGGTCGGCATTCTGCTCGGGCCTTCCATTCTCGACTTCCTTCATCTTTCCATCTTTACCGATCAACACCTGCACGAAGTCATCCAGGAACTTGCCGAAGTGGGCGTGATGTTGCTGATGTTTTTGGCCGGCCTTGAATTACACATTTCTGAACTGCTTAAATCTACCAAAGTAGCAGTCTTCGCCGGTGTTCTTGGAGTGGTATTCCCTTTGTTGATGGGGGCAGGGGGTGGAGCCTTATTTAACCTTGCTCCAAAGAACGCCTTTTTTCTTGGCTTGACCCTGGCTGCAACCAGCGTGAGCATCTCCGCCCAAACCCTAATGGAATTGAACCGTTTACGTTCCAAAATTGGTTTTGGGTTGCTCGGCGCAGCCGTATTCGACGATGTATTGGTTGTCTTAGGCTTATCGGTATTTACGGCCCTTGCCATGCCTGATTCCGGAGGGCAGTCTGGAATCGCCATGATCCTGAACACCATCGTTCGCATGGCCCTTTTTCTCGCCCTTTCATCGATCATTGGATACTTTCTCCTACCAGTGTTCAGCCTAAAGATATTCTCCCTGGAGATCAGCCAGGGGTTGATCTCCTTTGTCTTTGTGAGCATTCTCCTCTTCGGTTGGCTGGCAGATGTCTTAGGCCAGATGGCCGCCATTACCGGGGCGTTTCTCGCCGGTCTCTGGTTTGCCCGCACCAGCCTGAGGGAACGAATCTTAAGCGGTATCTCGACCATTGCCTATGGGATTTTCGTGCCCATCTTTTTTGTCGATGTCGGATTGAACGCCGATGTCAAGACCTTACTGGGCAGTAACTTTTTCCTCTTCCTTGCCCTTTTTGTTATTGCAATGATCGGCAAAGTGCTTGGCGCCGGATTGGGAGCATTTTTCAGCGGCTACTCCTTGCAAGAAGCGTTACAATTAGGGGTAGGTATGATGTCGCGGGGCGAGGTTGGCTTAATTGTCGCCAGTTTGGGCATCTCAAGCGGTACCTTGACCACCGCCTCATTTTCTGCTATTGTAGGAGTTGTGATTGCAACGACCCTCATCACGCCGCCGTTATTAAGGTGCCTCATTCAACGGGAGTCTATTGTGGCGAAAACCCTGGCTGAAATTGAATGATGATGTTTTACTTAGTTGTTATAATTGTCAATCAAATCGAGCATGTTCCCGAAATTCTTTCCAAATGGGAGAATTTAGGCATTAAGGGAATCACGATCCTGGAAAGTACCGGACATGGAAAGCTAAAACGCGCCGGCCTCTTGGATAACCTTCCTCTCCTTTTTTCATTAGAAACCCTGCAAGAATTGCAAGAAATCCATCACCGGACAGTATTCTCGGTAGTTGATAGTGAAGCGTTAGTCGAAAAAATGATTGCTACCGCGCAGGAAGTCATCGGAAATCTTGAAGAGGAACATACCGGTTTTTTATTTGTCTTACCGGTGTTGAAAGTGATTGGGTTCCAAAAACCGAAATCATCATTATCTCTTCGAGATTCGGAGGAAAAAATCTCATGAACGTTGCTGTCGTTTTACAAGGCATTGTCGGTCTTCTGTGGTTAGCCGTTGCTGCGCTGGTTGTGGTTGCCATCGTACGTGCCTCGCGCGGAAAAAAAGTGGCTTCACTGACAACGATCATCCTCGGCACGGCGATTGCCGCCATCTTGCTGACCTCCATCAGCGCCGGCTTGGTCTTTATTCGCCCTGAAGAGCGAGGGGTAGTTCTTTCGGCTCTCCAACCGAAAGGTTATCGGGAACAAGTTTTGGAACCAGGACTGCGCTGGGTTATCCCATATTTTGAGAGTGTGGTGATTTATTCTATCGCCCGTCAAACTTACACCATGTCCATTGCTCCCCTTGAAGGCGAGGTGACGGGTGACGATTCGGTCGCAGCCCGCACTGCTGACGGACAGGAAGTGCTTCTAGATGCCTCGGTGATCTATCAGCCCGACCCGGCGCAGATCATTCAATTGCACATCAACTGGCAACGCCGCTACGCCGATGAACTTGTGCGCCCCCTGGCACGGGGAATCATGCGCGATGCAGTGGCAAAGTACCGTGTCGAAGAGGTTTATAGCACTCGCCGTACCGAGATTACTCAGGAAATCACCGATAAAATGCGCCAAAAACTGGCCGAAAACGGGATTATCCTGGTAGATTTTGTGTTAAGAAATATCACCTTCTCCGAGGAGTACGCCAAATCGATCGAGCAAAAACAAATCGCCGAACAACAAGCCCAGCAAGCACGCTTTGTTGTCGAGCAAAAGAAACAAGAAGCACAACAAGCCATTGAAACCGCTCGCGGTCAGGCAGAATCGGCTCGCATTCGCGCCCAGGGAGAAGCCGATGCCCGCCTGATCCAGGCGAAAGCAGAAGCCGAAGCCTTGCAACTCATCGCCCAAGCCCTGCGCGAAAACCCAGACTTGCTCACTTATCAATACATCACCAAACTGGCGCCTAACATTCAAGTCATGTTGGTGCCCAATAATATGCCCTATCTATTGCCATTACCCTCCATTGGCCCATCCTCGGTGGTAACGAGCACCCTTCCATCCCCCATCTTGCCAACACCCACGACAACTCCCTGAGGGCAACCTGGAGAGCATGAACGAAACATTCCCTTCCGGCAAGCAAATTCGTCTGACCAGCCTTTCCAATTGTGCAGGTTGAGCATCTAAGCTAAGCGCACAAGCGCTGGCGCAGGTGCTGCGCCCCATTCAAGGCATCTTTGCGGCTGCCGATTACCCTAGCCTGCTGGTTGGGTTAGATGAACCGGATGACGCTGCCATATGGCAAATCGCCGAGGATAAGGCAATCGTCATCACGACCGACTTTTTCACTCCCGTAGTCGATGATCCTTTTGATTACGGCGCTATCGCGGCCGCCAATTCCCTTTCAGATGTTTATGCGATGGGAGGAAAGCCTTTTCTCGCCTTAAATATCGCCGCCTTACCGCCAGATTTGCCAGCCGAAATCCTAAGCGAGATTATGCGTGGCGGCGCAGAAAAGGCGCGCGAAGCTGGCGTTGTCATCGCCGGGGGACATACGATTCAAGATAAAGAGCCAAAGTATGGGTTGGTCGCTGTCGGATTGGTCCACCCCCAAAAATTCTTCCGCAAAAGTGGCGCAAAACCGGGGGACTATCTCATTCTCACCAAGCCACTTGGCTTTGGCACAACCACCACGGCTCTCAAACGCGGGCTGGCAAAAGAGGAACATATCTCCGAAGCTGTGCAATGGATGAAAAAGCTCAACCGCGAGGCGTCCGAAATCGGCCAACAAATTGGCATAACCACTGCCACCGATATCACCGGCTATAGCCTGCTCGGGCACGCCTGGGAGATTGCGGCTCAATCGGGCGTTGGTTTGCGCTTTCACTATGAGGACATCCCCTTGATCGAAGGCGCCAAAGAATATGCCACCCAATACATCTTCCCTGGAGGCGCTTTCGACAACCGTCTCTATTTCCAGGAGCATGTTCGCTTTGACCCAAGGCTATCCGAAGCCGAGCTAATGTTGCTCTTTGACCCCCAGACCAGCGGCGGTTTACTCTTCGCCGCCTCACCAGACCTGCGGCAAGCCTTCGAACAAGCCGCAAAAAACGCCCATCAACCCTACTGGGTTATCGGCGAAGTTACCTCAAGTGGCAAGATTGAGGTCGAGTAGAGTCGTCAGGACTCTGACTCGACTTTTTCAATTTGGGGGAAAAATTGTTTTATCGTGCCTTCCACCCAACCATGTAAAGTGGTCGGCAAGAGCGGACATCCTAAACAGGCTCCCCCTAAGCGCACCTTGAGAACTTTGCCGTCAAAGGAAAGAAAGGTGACCGAACCACCATGATATTGTTCGATATACGCACTCAGGCGTTCAATCAGGTCTCTTATCTGTTGCTCTACCGATACCTCCGTCATTCGTTATCCTCCTATGGCTCACAAACGCTGGCGATCAAGCCTTGTCTCAAGAGCGTGACCACCTCGTTGCGCGTGCTGTGCAATCGCTCGGCTATGACATCTGCCAGCCGCTCCAAGACCACAATGCCGGTCTCGGGGTATTGACTGCACAAACGGCGCAAGTCAGCACCACGAACACATAATAACTCCGAATCGGCGCTGCAAATCGCCCCCGAAGTATAGTGACGGCTACCCAATGCAGCCGACCAGCCGACAATCCCACCGGGCTTGACGCGGGCGACGACAATTTCCGGGCCGTCCTCCGGTTTATAACGCACAATCACCTCCCCACGCACCACCAGATATAGCACATCGGCAACATCACCCTGCTCGAACAATAAGTCGCCCTCTTTACAACGGCAAGGCATAAAGAGCGGCTTGAGCAAAGCAAGCTGCCGGGTGGATAGATTGGCGAAAAAGGGTGAACGTTGAAAAATGTCGTCCTCGTTCATTGCTACCAGCTAAGCCTACCTTTTCTCTGTAATTATCCCAAATTTACCTGATAAGGTGGCTTCTCTCATAGTGGCAAATGTCACTTTCGAGACGATGATTTTCCATAAATCATGCCTCCAAGATCATCTCTTGGAGGCATGACATCTTCCCGCACATGAGGCAAAGGTAAGGTTAAATCGCCACGGGACTTTTTTGCTCTATGGAAAGGTTGGCTTGCTCTTTGAGCGAAAACGTCAACTGTGGTGAGTTCTCGTCCACATCAACCACGATATGGTTGCCAGCTTTGAATTCGCCCGCCAACAGCCGCAGGGAGAGAGGGCTTTCGACATATTTCTGGATCGCCCGTTTGAGCGGTCGCGCCCCAAAGGACGGATCGTAGCCCACATCGGCAAGCCAGTTGCGAGCAGCTTCACTCAATTCAACCGTAATTCCGTGCTCACTCAAACGCTCCTGAACCTCTTTCATTTGAAGGTCAACGATCTCGCGCATTTGCTCCAAAGAGAGCGGCGAGAAGGTGATGATCTCATCAATGCGATTGAGAAATTCGGGCCGGAAGGTGCTCTTGAGCGCCTTTTCGATCTTCTCCTGGGCTTGGCGTTCTTCATTGCTATCCGTGCGCTGTAGAAAGCCCAGGCTGCCTGATTTGCGCACGAACTCTGTGCCGAGATTGCTGGTCATGATCAAGACGGTATTGCGGAAATCGACCACGTTCCCCTGCCCGTCGGTCAAACGCCCATCATCCAAAATCTGCAGCAGGGCATTCCAGACTTCGGGGTGAGCCTTCTCTATCTCATCAAACAAAATCACTCGATATGGACGGCGACGCACAGCCTCGGTCAGTTGACCGCCTTCCTCGTAACCAACATAGCCGGGTGGAGCGCCAAACAGACGGGAGACGGTGTGCTGCTCCCGATATTCACTCATGTCAATTCGCACCAACGCATCCTCATTGTCGAAGAGGAATTCCGCCAGAGCTTTGGCAAGCTCGGTTTTTCCAACGCCCGAAGGACCGATAAAGATAAACGATCCGATTGGACGACGGGGGTCTTTCAAGCCAGAGCGCGCCCGCCGAATAGCATCTGAAATGGCTTTGATGGCTTCATCCTGACCTTTAATGCGCTCGTGCAGGCGCTCTTCCATGTTCAACAATTTCTCAGCTTCAGTTTCCATCATTTGATTTACCGGAATGCCAGTCCACTGCGCCACAACTTCAGCAATATCCTGAACATCAACCACCTCATCCAGTTGATGCTCGGCTTCCCACTGGTCGCGTTGGGCATTGAATTGCGCCTCGAGCCGCAAGCGTTCGGACTTCTTTTGGGCTGCCCGCTCGTAATCGCGTTCGATACCGGCTTGCTCTTCTTCGGCAGCCAGGCGGTCGATCTCGCTTTTGAGGGCTTTCAACTCTGGCGGAAGCGAATACAGGGCAACGCGCAATTTTGCCGCCGCCTCATCCATCAAATCAATCGCTTTATCGGGCAAACGGCGGTCGGTGACATAGCGGGCGGATAAGCGCGCAGCAGCAACCAGGGCTTCATCTGAGAAGTGAACCTTGTGATGAGCTTCGTACCGATCGCGCAAACCCCGCAGCATTTGAATGGTATCTTCTACACTGGGTTCTTCGACAAAGACCGGTGCAAAACGGCGCTCAAGGGCAGCATCTTTCTCAATATATTTATGATATTCATCGAGGGTGGTTGCGCCAATACATTGAAGCTCGCCACGCGCCAGAGCTGGCTTGAGCATATTCGAAGCATCCATGGCCCCTTGAGCAGCGCCCGCGCCAACTACCGTGTGTAACTCATCGATGAACATGATGATCTCGCCCTGGGCGCGTTGGGTCTCTTCGATCACTGCTTTCAGACGTTCTTCAAATTCGCCGCGAAAGCGCGAACCGGCGATCATGCTTCCCAAATCCAGCGCCAGAACCCGTTTGCCGCTCAAGATTTCCGGCACATCGTTATTGGCAATTTTTTGGGCTAAGCCTTCCACAATGGCCGTTTTCCCAACGCCGGCTTCGCCGATTAGAACCGGGTTATTCTTCGTTCGGCGGGATAGGATTTGGATCAGGCGTAAAATTTCTACATCGCGGCCGATCACCGGGTCTAATTTTCCTTCCCGAGCTGCCTGGGTAAGGTCGCGAGAATATTTTTCTAAAGTGCGGTAGCGGCTCTCGGCCTGTGGATCGGTGACCCGCTGGCCACCCCGCAGTTGTTGGATTGCTTCGTAAACCCGCTCACGCGTCACGCCCGCGCCCTCCAGTAACCGCGCCGCCGGCGTGCTGCGCTCGCTTAAGATCGCCAGGAAAATATGTTCCGTGGAGATATATTCATCTCGTAAACGATTGGCTTCTTCGTTTGCAAGGTCAACAATCCGTTTCACCCGCGGGGTAATGAAAATTTGCCCTGCTCCACCGCCAAAAATATTCGCCTTGGGGCTGGTACGTAAAATGTAATCCAAGCGCTCCATCAGGGCGTTGGTATCGACCTTGAGGATTTCCAAAATCTGGGGAATCACCCCTTGAGGTTGTTCGATCAACGCCAGTAAGATATGCTCTGTATCAATTTGATTATGGCCGTAGCGCTGGATAATCTCCGCTGCACGTTGGGCGGCTTCCTGCGCTCGTTCGGTAAAACGATCAAATCGCATCATTTCTGTTTATCCTTCCATCACAATCCTTTCCTTAGTAGTAAGGAAATTCGCTCTGGTTGGTATCTACGCTTTTCGATACCATCCATCTGATTTCTAAAAGGGATTATACCCTCGCTTTCATTATCATTTTCTCAGACTGCTGTTAACATTCCATTAGAGAGGGACAACCGGGAAGCTGACGAAAGCCCGGCATCTGGATCGGCTTCACCGATTTGCAAATGCCGTTGAGAACCTTGTTCATTACAGTGGGCAATTTCAGGATTCTTCCGCCTCGTCTTCCTCGTCATCCAGCAAAACCTCTCGATCAAGGCTTCCGGCAAGAAGCGGGCCAACCACACCCATTTCTTCTAATTCGTCCATTAAACGGGCTGCCCGAGGATAGCCAATCCGTAAGCGTCTTTGCAATAACGAGGCGCTGGCGCGGCGGGTTTTGCGTACAATTTGAATTGCTTGTTCGATCAAGGCATCGTGATCCTGCAAAAGCGAACTTTCTTTCAGGTATTCTTCCCACGGAGGCAATTCCTCCTGGACAGGGAAACTGCTCTGCCAAAACGTTATCATCCGCTCGATTTCAACATCGTTAACCATTACCCCCTGACAACGCAACGGCGCCATTGCGTCAGGCGGTAGGAAAAGCATGTCTCCGTGTCCTAACAAGGCTTCCGCTCCTACTGTATCCAAAATCACGCGCGAATCCACTGCCGAAGCCACCGCAAACGCAATGCGGGCCGGAAAATTGGCTTTGATCAAGCCGGTGACCACATCGGTACTTGGACGCTGGGTGGCGAGGATTAGATGAATACCGGTTGCCCGTGCCATTTGCGCCAGGCGGATGAGCGCATGTTCAGTTTGTTCGGCAGCGGTCATCATCAGGTCGGCCAGCTCATCAATGACGATAACCAGGTAAGGAAGGGGGGACAAATCTTTGTGACGCCGGGCTTTCTTGTTGTAGGTATCCAGGTTGCGCGAGTGCGTCGCTTCGAGCAGCTTATAGCGACGTTCCATCTCGCTTACCGTCCATTGTAAGACCCCAAGGATGCGGTCTAATTTCGTTTCAACCTTGCCCATCAGGTGCGGCAGCCCGTTGAAGCGCACCAACTCAACCATTTTGGGATCAATCATAATCAAGCGCAAATCCTGGGGAGTGTTATTCATGGCTAAACAGGTCGTGATCGCCGCAATACACACCGATTTCCCCGAACCGGTCGTACCGGCAATCAACAAGTGGGGCATCCGCGCCAGGTCACCCACCACAGGGTTGCCCGATACATCCCTGCCGAGGGCAATGGCTAAGGGGGAACTTACCTTGGCAAAAGCTTCGCTCTCCAGGATCGGCCGCAAGCGCACAACCGAAGCGCGTGGATTGGGCACCTCAATCCCAATATAGGGACGACCCGGTACCGGCGCTTCAATGCGCAATCGCTCAGCCGCAAGCGCCAAAGCCAGGTCGCGACTCAAGGCCGAAATCTGCGCCACGCGCACCTTCTGCTTGGCAATTTCCCCTTCAGCACCATTTTTCTCCACGAAGCCGGGCTCAACAGCAAACTGGGTTACCGTCGGGCCTATTCGCACGCCAATGACCCTGGCGGGAATTCCAAACTCGCTCAAAGTCTTTTCAATTAAGCCGGCCGTCATATTCACATTGCGTTCGTCGGGGCGAACCTGGGCTTCATTTACCAACAAATCCAGAGGCGGCAAGCGATCATCGCGCGGTAAAGGCGGACTCGTTTTCTGAACCTCGCTTTCTTCAGATAAGCGAAATTTCTTGTGCCACTCTTTTGGCAAGCGTTCCCTGCTGGTTGAGAGTGCTGTTTTCCGGGTATTCGAGATCGGGGATAGGCTCACCGTGGGCTCAAGCGGCAGGGAAGGGGACTTCTCTTCATCCTTCAACTGGCGTAAAACCCGTCCAAACCATCCACAGGCTACCAATATACCCAAAAACAGCAAAACTGTCATCAACAACCCATGCAAGATCTGCCCGACCAACCCAAGAGGGATAAACCACCCGCCACTCAGCCTTGCTAGCCCCCAACCGATCCGACCGCCATCCAAACCGGCCTCTGCTCTGCGAAAATCCACTCCTCCCAGAATGCTGAGCAAAACCAACGAGATAAATGCAACCATCTCCCAAACAATCAACTTCCCCAGTAAGGATGGGAGCTTCAGATGGTCGCGATAAAAAAGCACGATCCCCAACCATACCAGTCCTGCCACAATCCAAAGACTTCCCCAACCAAACCACAGGCGCAGAAACTGAACCCAAACCGCCAAAAGACCTGCGGAGAGATCGGGGAAGAGAATACCGAAAAAAGTCATGGCTGCCAAAGCAGAAGCCACAACACCGCCAATATCCCGACCAAAGCGACGGAAGCGGGCAAAGAACGAGAGCAGTCGCTCAATTTTGGCTTGGGCTGGCGAATTGACCTTTGATTCTTCAGGTTTTGCTTTTGGCTGGTTTCTAGCCATGGCTCAAGTGAAAGTCGCCGATAGATTGATTGCCTTTCAGGATGATTTTACCCCATAAAACCCCAAAATGAGCTGGCGTGCAAAGAAGCAGGTACAGAGGGAAATTGCGGGCTTTAGTAGCGGAACGCAAGCGAGGCGTTTCAAACCTCTGGATTGATCCTATTCAAACCCGCTTTCACCTCTCCCCCCTTTTGCCGTTGGGCTCAGGGGAGCCAATCTTCACCCTAAATCCTCCTTCTGATGCAGCGAGGCGATCACCAACCCACTGAGGATTAATCCTCCCCCAATCATCTGCAATCCGCTGGGCGTTTCATTGAGAAATAGATAAGCCAGTAAGGTCGAGCCTAACGGTTCCCCCAAAAGAGCAATCGAAACCAGGGCAGTCGGGACATAGCGCAAGGCCCAATTGAAGGTTGAATGACCAAATAACTGAGGCACGATGGCAAGGGCAAGAAACCAACCAAACGCCGGCGGTGGATAAGAGAAAACGGGAAGCCCTGTTATGCCCACCCACACTAGTAACACCAAAGCCGCCACTCCATAGACGGTAAAGATATAGGTGAGTAAGGAATAGCGAGCGCGTAAAAATCGTCCCACCAGAAGATAGAACGCCGCCAGAAGACCTCCCAGCAAGGCAAGAAAATCTCCCCACAAGGCCTGGACGCCTAAAAACTCATCCCAGCGAGGACACTGTAGCCCGCCTGCACCCCAATGGCAGCTTTCACTGATGCCCACCAAAACGGTGCCTCCTAACGCAAAGATCATCCCGATTACTGTCCCTTTGCGAATGCTTTCCCGCAAAAAGAGCGGGGCAAACACAGCTACCCACAAAGGCGCGGTCGAGACCAGTACAACCGAACTGGCAACCGTTGTGTACATCAATGAGGAAATCCAGGTAGCAAAGTGAAAGGCAAGAAAAACTCCCGAAAGAACCGCCAGGATCCATTCCCGCCGCAAGGCGCGTAACTCCTGCCTGGAACGGATCAGCACAATCGGCAGGAGGATCAACGTTGCAATCCCCAGACGGTAAGCTGAAACGACCAGGGGAGAGGCATACTGCAAAGCCTGACGCGCCAGAATTGAGCCACTGGAAACAGCTAAGATTCCCCAGGCAAAAGCCAGCAAGGGTGAAAGCGGAGGGCGAGAAGCGGCTTTGTTCAAGATTTCGAGAAGCGAGCGACGACTTTACCGAGAACCTCCCATGCCCGAACCACTCCGAATGTGCGACTATCGATGCTATCTGGATGATTCCCACGTACCCAAAAAACGCGCCCTTGCTCATCAACATGTTCAACTTGTTTGATTAAAACCCCATAGGGCGCTTTGCGAAAGACGATCAGCTCCCCTGCTTGAATAGAAAAGAAGATGGGGAGTTTCAATGCCAGGACAAAATCCCCATCTTCAATTTGCGGAGTGAGACTTTGACCGCGGACGCGCAGCAAGCGAATCATTCCAAGACCGGATAGACCAGTTCCAGGCTAGGGGCATAGGGAGCTTTGGCGCGCTTTGTCGCAATGCCTTTTGTCTCCCAGAAGATTTGGGCAAACTCGTTGATTGCCTCGACAAACTGTTCCGCAATTTGCCGATCGGTTGTCTGGCGCACTTTTGATCCAAGCCCCATGATTTTATGCACCACCTCATGCAGGTTCGGATACTTTTCGAGGTGCTGAGGCTTGATGTAATCTCCCCAAATGATGCGGATCTCCTGTTTGGCCTTTTCGGCATGTTCTTCTTTGATGGCAATATAGCGCGACATGCTGTTATGGTAGTCCAATTTCGAGACAGCCTCGCGCCCTTCCAGGTCTTTCATCAGGTCAATTATGCGCACAACCGTCAGGGCAGCTATCTGAGCGGTGATTGGATCATAAATCCCACACGGGATGTCACAATGGGCTTTGGCTCTGCGCAAGGGCAACCGCCGATCAATCCAATCGAAAATCTGATAAATCATGTGGACCTCCTTTCTTCCTTCCCGATCAACATTGAGTTTACACTCTTCAGCATCATACTGACAGGGGGAAAAATGTCAAGATGTTTAATCGTTAACACTTTTCATACCAAAATTGTCTTGCATCATGGATATTTTATAGTATAATTATCTTAATAATCCGATTAATAATCACCCGTTTTGGGTGGGAAAAAATAACTGAGAGGAAAGGAAAAGACTTATGGCAAACCAGTTCGTTCTCCCCGATTTAGGTTACGCTTTCAGCGCTCTTGAACCCGTTATCGATGCTCGCACGATGGAAATCCATCACGACAAGCATCACGGCGCTTATGTGACCAACCTAAACAAAGCTCTCGAAAGCGCCCCGGAATTCTTTGAAAAGCCCATTGAAGAGATTCTCCGTAACATCCAGAGTGTACCGGAGAACATTCGCACGGCCGTGCGCAATCACGGTGGAGGACATGCCAATCACACCTTATTCTGGAAGGTCATCGCTCCTGGGGGAGCAAAATCGCCTTCTGGCGCTTTAGCCACAGAAATTGACAGCGCATTCGGTTCTTTTGATGCCTTTGTGGAAAAGTTCAGCTCGGTTTCAGTGGCTCATTTTGGTTCCGGCTGGGGCTGGCTGGTGCTTGACGGGGAAGGCAAATTGCAGGTCTATTCGCTTCCTAATCAAGATAGTCCATATATGCAAGGGCATGTACCCATCCTGGGGTTAGATGTCTGGGAACACGCTTACTACTTGAATTACCAGAATCGCCGTCCCGATTATGTCAAAGCCTTCTGGCAAATTGTCAACTGGACACAAGTCGAAGAAAACTTCCGCAACGCGAAATGATCAACCATTAATCGCTAGCGTCCCTTTCAAGTGGGTTCTGTCCTCCCTCCCTTGAAGTCCCTCTTTTTCCTGAAAGAAGAGGGACTTCTATTATTCTTAATTCCATGAATTTTATCTAAACAATCATTATGATATTTGTCTTAATAGAATGTGATTGAATCTATACTTAAAAGGTCACCATATGAGGTAAATTGGAGTAAAATATGGATAACCTCAACAATCCTATTCGGTTTGATTCCCAATTTACAGGAGGAAAATCCCATGACCCACATTATCACCAGTTTATGTCTGCGGGATGCCGGCTGCGTAGAAGTCTGTCCGGTGGAATGTATTGTGCCAGGGAAGCCCATTGAAGAGTGGCCGTGGTACTATATTGACCCCGACACCTGTATTGATTGCGGCGCGTGTGTCCCTGAGTGCCCTTATGAGGCGATTTTCCCTGAAGATGAAGTTCCTTCCGCGTATGTCGCCAAAGGTGGAGAATATCAGAACAAGGTCGGCTTTACCGGCCATTATGAAGGCACCAATCATCACGGTGAGAAAGTCGTTCTCGACACCGTCCGGCAACTCGAAAAAGGCGAGACGGTTGATCTAACCCCAGATATTAAAGAAAACTATCGCTATTTCCAAGAGGGCCCAGGCTACAAAGCCCTTGAGATGTAATCCAAGCCGAGAGAGCCAGACGCAGGTTGATTGTCTGGCTCTCTCCCAACTACTTTATGACTTTGAACACCCGATAATTCTAGCGATTCTTGCAGCCAATTTCTTCAGCCAGGGGAGGTGGTGATGCAGATCACACATGCTGAAGTTGTGCCGGTTGAATTATCTTTACGGCAGGCTGTTCAAATAGCCCATTTAGCCCCGATTCAGGCGGTCACAGCCATTTTCGTCCTCCTGGAGACGCGCCAGGGGCAGAATGCCTGGGGATGTACCATTGCCCACCCGCAACTCAACGGTTATCAACCGAACAAGGTTCAAAAGGTATGCCAGGATTGTGCTGTCAAAGCAGTCGATCTTCACCCTCTCAACCTTGAAAATGCCCTTGCCGAACTTTCCCCGTTATGCGTGGACTGTCCCCCAGCATTATGCGCCTTCGATCTCGCTTTCCATGACTTGCTAGGCCTGGCTGCCGATTTACCTCTCTATCGCTTATTGGGAGGATATCGCAACCGCATTCAAACCTCCATCACCATTCCAATTGCGTCCATCGATGAAAGCGTCGAACTCGCCCGCCAGTACGCTGCGCAAGGATTTCGGATTTTCAAAGTTAAGGGCGGTGTCGATGCGGCCGCCGATGTTCAACGCATCCAAGCCATTCATCGCGCCTGCCCGGAATTTACCCTTCGTCTGGATGCCGATGGCGGGTACACTGCCAGCGAGGCGATCGAGGTTGCCCGCGCCCTGGAGGGGTTGGTCGAATTTTTAGAACAGCCCACCCCCGCAGACGATTTGAAAACTTTACGCGAGATCACCCAATTGAGCCCGGTCCCCATTCTCGCCGACCAGAGCGCCTGTGGGGCTGAGTCGGCCTTGCAAATCGCTGCCCAACGGGCAGCTCATGGCATATCGGTAAAACTGGCGGCCTGCGGTGGCATACGCGCCGCCTGTCAAGTCGATGCCATAGCCCGCGCTGGGCGTCTAGCTACCATGGTGAGCTGTCTGATCGAACCAGCCCTCCTGATTGCTGCCGGTCTCAGCCTTGCCCTTGCCAGCCCCAACGTCCAATACGGGGATTTGGACGGGCATCTGGTGCTTATCAACGATCCCACCCAGGCAGGTTTTATCCTCAAAGATGGTTGGCTGATTGCTTCTGAAGTGCCGGGTCTGGGTTATTCAGTGAATTTATAATCCAATCCCTTCCCACGCATTTTTCAAGTACAATTGGCTTATGGCAATGCTGATTCTCATTCGCGGCGCTGGCGAGATGGCAAGCGGAATCGCCTACCGCTTGCAGCGCGCTGGCTTAAAAGTTGTCATGACCGAGCTACCTCAACCGCTGGCGGTAAGACGTTGGGTTTGCTTCTCAGAAGCCATTTACGACGGGCAATGCTCGGTCGAAGGGATTGAGGCGCGGCGGATTAAAGATCCTACCGACACGCTGAAAATCCTGCAGGTCATGGCAAAAGGGATCATCCCGGTCCTGATCGATCCTGAAGGAGAATCGATCTCCGCCTTACACCCGACCGTGGTCATTGATGCACGGATGTTAAAAAAGCCCGTGGAATTAATCCCTCAGCGGGTGAATTTGATCATCGGGTTAGGGCCGGGCTTTACAGCCGGAAAAAACTGTCATGCAGCCATTGAAACCAACCGCGGTCACACCCTCGGTCGGGTTTATTGGGAAGGCTCTCCTCAAGCGGATACTGGCATCCCCGATGCAGTAGGGTCGGTGCGGGAGAAGCGTGTTCTTCGAGCGCCAGCGAACGGTGTCTTTCAGCCCAAAGCCTCCATTGGCGACCACATCGAAGAAGGGCAAGTGATTGCGGAAGTGAACGGCCACCCCATCCTTGCCCCCTTTAAAGGGGTGTTGCGCGGCTTGTTGCGCGAGGGATTGGAAGTGAACCAAAACCTAAAAGTCGGTGATTTAGATCCGCGCGACGATGCCACTTACTGTAAGCTGATCTCGGATAAAGCCCTTGCAATCGGCGGCGCAGCTTTGGAAGCCATCCTCTCCAAACCCAACCTGCGCCCTCATTTGTGGGCTTGAGCGATACCGTTGCAATGTCATTCACGCCATTGAACTCAATCAGGCTGCCATGAACCTCACCCTTCGGCGCGCCTTCCGCTTATCATTCCCGGCCACAATCGCCATTGTCGGGGCAGGGGGGAAAACCACCACCCTTTACCAGCTCGCTAGAGAATACCAAACGGAACATCCGCTCGTTATCCTGACCACCAGCACCCACCTGGGCAAGGAACAGGTTCGCGCAGCCAACTTTCACCTGATCCACCACGGAGAATTTGAGCAGACATGGGAGAAAATTCGCAATCGTCAAGGTCTGCTGTGCTTGACCGGAACGTGGGATAGCCAGACCCAACGCTGGCAGGGCTTGGAGGCAAGCGCTCTGCATTCCCTTGCCCGCGTTGCCCAAGAGAACAATCTTCCCCTCTTAATTGAAGCCGATGGGGCGCGCCGCCGGCCACTCAAAGCCCCAGCAGACCATGAACCGGCAATTCCTCCTTTCTGTAACACGGTAATCCTCGTTGCTGGCTTGGCTGCCCTTGGCAAACCGCTGACCGAGGCATGGGTACACCGACCGCAACGGTTTGCCGAGCTGAGCGGATGCCCTCTGGCTGAAACTATCACCAGCGAGGCAATTCTGCGCCTTCTAAGCCATCCCCTGGGAGGTCGAAAGGGCATCCCTGCCACTGCCAGGAGCTTTGTGTTCCTCACGCAAGCCGAAACCCCCGAAGCCCAGGCCGCCGCAAAGCGCCTGAGCCTTTCCCTCTTGAGAACTTTCAGCGCCGTTGTGGTGGCCGCCAAAGGACAAGCTCTGCCCTGCGCTGCTGAGCCTGACGAAATTCCGTGTGTAACTGACGATTTCCTGATGCCCTATCGCCTGCTCGCTGTCCACGAAAATATTGCCGCGGTAATCCTGGCTGCTGGCGCTTCGTCGCGCTTTGGTAAACCCAAACCGTTACTGATCTGGCGAGGAGAGACCCTGGTGCATCGCGCAGCTCGTCTGGCTCTGGAGGCTGGCTTGAATCCTGTTATCGTCGTGTGTGGTGCTGCGGGTAGTTCGGTCGCCAAAGCTGTTGAAGATCTACCCGTGCGGGTGGTTGAAAACCGGCATTGGTCTGACGGACAAAGCACTTCGATCAAGGCTGCCCTTCACGCCCTCGGAGAAGAAAGCGGCGGAGCGATTTTCCTGCTAGTCGATCAGCCTTTCGTCTCATTGCCCTTGTTACAGGCTTTGGTCGAAAGTCATGCCCAAAGCCTTGCCCCCGTCATTGCCCCCCTGGTCGGTGAGCGGCGCACAAATCCGGTTCTTTTCGACCGGCAAACCTTTCCTGACTTGCTGCGCTTGGAGGGAGACGTGGGAGGACGAGCGATCTTCGGACGCTATCCGCCGCAATGGCTAATCTGGCAGGATAATCGACTTCCTTTTGACCTGGATACCCCCGACGACTACCGCAAACTATTGGAGATGGATGAACCTTCCAATCAGCTCGACCCCACTGAAACCTGTTGAAGCCATCCTGTTAGCTGCTGGACGATCGCAACGCATGGGAGTACCCAAACTGGCTCTGCCTTGGGGCAAAACGACCGTGATCGGAGCGGTCATTCAAGCTCTGGTGCAGGGTGGAGCAGAGGTTGGTTTGCAAGGCATTCTGGTTGTCACCGGCGGTCACCAGCCTTTAATCGAAGACCTTCTGCGCCAGGTTCCCTCCCCCATTCCGCTCCGTTGGACATTCAACCCTCAATATAGCGGCGAAATGTTTCTCTCCCTGCAAGAGGGTTTAAAACACACCCTACCCACCACGCAAGCCGCGCTGGTTGTCCTCGGAGACCAACCACAAATCTTAGCCACCACGGTGCGGCTGATTCTGGAATGTTATCAGGTAGAACATCAGCCTTTGATTGCGCCAAGCTACCAAATGCGCCGCGGTCACCCCTGGTTGGTTGACCGTTCCTTATGGAACGACTTGCTTGCCCTATCTGCGCCACAAACGCTGCGCGATTTCTTCCGCAAACATTCCGAAAAGGTACATTACCTGATTGTCGATACGCCAAGCGTGCTGAAAGACATCGATACCCCCAACGACTATGAGCGCGAGAAACCGCCGCAATAAAAAGATTTGCGAAAAGCTTTCAGGAAAAGTATGGAAAGCGTTTATAATTAAATCAAAGATCGTTCGCAACCCTGTATGGTGATGCCGACAAAAATAACTTCTGAAAAAATCGCTCTGATTGTCGAAGACGAGACCGATACGGCTGAAATGCTGGCAGAGATGATCCGCCTGTGCGGGTATCAAGCTAAGCATGCCTATTCCGCTCAACCGGTTTTTGATCTGTTGGTTCAACAAAGACCACAATTACTGCTATTGGATATCATCCTTCCAGACACCAACGGGATCGAGTTGCTGGGTGCCATCCGCGCCGAAAGGCAGTTTGACGACTTAGCGGTGATCATGATCTCCGGCAACTGCCAGCCTAGCGACATTGAGAAAGGACTGTTGTCAGGGGCTTCCGCCTATCTGACCAAGCCGGTCGCTTTTTGGGAGTTAAGAGAAACCATCGAAAAATTGCTCCAGCATCAAGCCACCTCTCTATGAACCAAGTCCTGCGCGCTTTTATCGCCATCGAACTTCCCTCCGAAGTGCAGAAGAAACTCAGTCAGGTCATCCAGCGCCTCCAAGAACCGCTCCGCGATGTTTCGATTCGCTGGGTAAAGCCTCACAACATCCACCTGACTCTGAAATTTCTGGGTGAGGTTTCGCTCAATAATCTCGAAACCATTAAGCAAATTCTGGTCAAAGAAGCCGCCGAGGTTTCACCCTTTGAGTTTAGTATTGGGGAGCTTGGCGCATTTCCCAACGTAAAGCGCCCGCGAGTGCTCTGGTTACATGTTGCTGCCCCGCCGGAACTCCTGGCGCTGCAACGCTCTATTGATATCCAAACCGAAAGGCTGGGCTATGTCTCCGAAGAGCGCACCTATTCTCCCCATATCACGGTTGGGAGAGTAAACCGCCAGGTCGATCCGGGAGATATCCATCGCATCTCAACGCTCCTCCAGAAAATGCACATCGGTCTAGTCGAGGTTGTGCGGGTATCAACCGTTACCCTGTTTCGCAGCGATCTCCACCCCGATGGTTCTGTTTATACCCCCCTTGCTGTTGCTAGGTTAAAAAATTCAAACCCTGATAAGAGGTGAACTCTGGACGCCTTACAAATCGCCCGTGAACTGGTTAATGTGCTGGAAAACAAAAAAGGGGAAGATATTCTGCTGTTGGATTTGCGGGAGATTGCCCCCTTTACCGATTTCTTTATCTTATGTAGCGGCACCAGCGACCGCATGCTCCAAGCCCTGGCAGACGCTGCAGTGGAGTGGATTCGGGAACATTATCACTTCAAGGGTCGCCTGGAAGGCGAAGGCATGGATGGCTGGATTCTGGTGGACTTTGGGGATGTTATCTTACACATCTTTGCTCCCGAAAAGCGGTCATACTATAACCTCGAGGAGTTGTGGAGCGCCGGCAAGGTGCTTTTGCGCCTGCAGTAGAAATGTGACCTTCGTTACCGCCTCGGGCGCGATTTTTGAATTCATTAACCTAACAGACCGTTTTCTGCCACTGCCAAAATGCGCGCAATCTCGCCTTGAGTCTCTTTTGGTAAGCTCTTCTCAGGAATTGTGTCCAATATCCCCATCAGTTGCTGATGCAAGCGCTCAGCAAAGGATTTCTTCCCAGTTTTTTCCCAGATAGCGTAAGCGTTTCGGTCGCCGAGTTTTGGAACCCAGATTTCCGATTTACACAAAGCAACCGCCCGCGGTTGGGAAAGAAAATGAGAGCCGGGTCCAACCTGTTCGATTAAGTCCAACATCATCGTATTTTGATTGACCTCCACCCCTCTCAAAATGCGTTTTGCCATTCCAATGGCCTCATCTGCCAGGACCAATAGCTCCAGCGAGCCAATGTCAGCACAATCGAGGAAGCCGACATCATGCACCAAATCCGCTCCACTTAAAGCGGAAAGCAAGGCTTGCAGGGTGATCTCCATGCTGGCTTGAGCATCAACGGTTTTGCTCTCCGAAGCCCCGCCCGTGCCCATGAACGGCAAATTCAAATAATGAGCAAGTTCAGCCGCCGCGGCTGTATAAAGACTCATCTCCGGTGAGCCGTAAGCAGGTCGAGCGGTGCGTAAATCCATTGCACCTAAAGCCGCTCCGATCATCATCGGCGCACCTGGTGTTTGCAATTGCACGATCGTCAAAGCAGCCAGAGCAGCCGCAAGATGCAAAATCAACGCGCTGGCTCCGGTCGGAGGCGATTCCAATCCTACCGTCGGACCTCCCAAACAGATGAGTGGGATGTGGCGTTCCGCCGCCCATAAGAGACAACCCAATTGACCATCCGCAAGCCGCAGGGGTGACTCGTACGTAGCAAAGAAAGCAAAGTTGGGTTTTTCTCGAAGGGCATTTTCCCCACCAGCAACGGCGAGGGCAACTTGATAAATTCCCGCCAGAATCTTCGGTTCGGTTGCCCAGGCTACCACAGGTTTCTGCGTCACTGCGATCATCTCGGCAAATTCATACAACGGCGAAAGCACTGGCGATACATCATCGAAAATGCTCAAGCTCATCACATAATCCAGATTTTCCAATCCCTCACATACTCGCGCCACGTAGGCAGCATCCCCCCGGCGGGAACGTCGTCTTTCTCCGGTATAGGGATCGTAAAAATAGGTACAGGTGGGTCCAGGGCCAAAATGCACTCGACCAGGCTGGATAGAAATGTTTTTTTTCTCATCCCTTCCCCAAATCGTGAAATTGCGCGGGGCAGTTGAGAGCGCCTTTTGCACCAAAGCAGGGGGGACGAAAAAACGTGCTCCCTCTGACACGCAGCCAAAAGAACGGAGAAGCTGCTGTGCTTTGTCATTCAGCACCAAAACGCCTGTGCGGTGTAGAACCTGAAAGGCTCCTTCGACGATTTTTTGACAGGCTGCTTCATCCAATATTCGCCATTGGGGAGTGCTACTTTGATGAATGATCATATTTCCTCGTCAAGGGTTAGACATGGCCATAGTAGTCGCGATGGACAACTACCGAGTAAGCAAAATCCAACAAGGTCCCCCAGCTAAAGATCGGGATCTCAATTTCGCGTTGCAAAGCCCGGGCAAAAGGGGGAAAGCCGGTGCATTCTAAAACCATCGCCCCCATATTTGGATGATTTCGATAAAAGGCAATTGCCGCTTGAAGGAATTCCCGCTCTGCCTTCTCATAATCAGCCTCGGGCAACTCCGGGCGGATACCACTTGTCCACAATCGATCAAACTCCTCACACCGTCCCTCGTCCATTGCGCCGCCAATGACATAATTTGTCCCAAGCTGAATCCCAACCGAGGATAAATGGCGGTCAGTTAGATAGCGCGAATTTGCTACCAGGATACCCACCACTTGTTGAGATGAAATGATCTGCTGAGCAAATGGCACCTGTAACAAGCTAGAGAGGAAGACCGGCACATTTATCGCTTCGGCGACTTCGCGCTGAAAATAGGCAAAATAACCGCATTCGGCCAGAATGGCGCGGCATCCCAGTCTCTCCAACCGCTGAGCGGCGCGCAGTAAGGGAGGCAAACAAGGACTTTTATCTTCCTCACGCACCAACCGATAGATATCCACCCCTTCAGCAATCTCATATTGGATCGGAAAGGGATACGCGCTGGCATTACGGACATCGCCTGGAAAGCCTGGGTAAACATCATCCAATAAAATCACCCCTAATCCCATCCCATAACAGCAGCGGTTCGGTCTGGCCCGAATCTTGCCAATACCCATGTCTATATGGGTGTGAAGCATCGTTCAGCACCTCGCAGAACAATTGAGGATCGATATTTCCGCCGCTGAGGATACAGGCAGTCTTACGAAAACGATGGCGATTCTTCCAGGCGGCCGCAAAACTCACCGCGCCAGCTCCTTCAACCACGAGATGACAGGCATGGTACAACCAGCGCATGGCATGACGCACTTCAAATAAACTCACAACTGCTGTTTCTGTCACAAATTGTCGCACCAATTCCCACATTTGAGGAAAAACGAAAGGCGCTCCCATTCCGGAAATAAAACTGGGTGTATAGGAGGTTTCCATTGGTTTGCCTGCCTTAATTGAGACTGTCAGCGGAGTGGCTGTTTCGACCTCGCAGGCAATAACCTTAAGGTGCGGATTCAAATAACGGGCAGCCTGTGCCACTCCAAGACAGAGTCCCCCTCCACCATACGGTAGAAAAATCGCTTCGAGATCAGGATTCCCTTCAATAATCTCCAAGCCCAACACTGCGTGAGCGGTTATCACCGCCCGATCCGCAAATGGATGGACAAGTTTTCCCTTCATTTCGGGATGTTCCCCCCGAATTTGAATCTGTTGGTACTCCTCAAAAGGCACTTCGATTAAACGTGCCCCGTATTGAGCAATGGCTTCTCGCTTCACCCTCGGCGCGTCGTGTGGAACAATAACCGTACAAGCGATTCTCTTTTGTTTTGCAGCCCAAGCCAAGGCTTTACCCATGTTCCCTGCGCTGGCTGTCCAAACGCCATTTTCATCTATCTGGCTTTCTAACGCTTGCAGGGCAAAAATCGCCGCCCGGGCTTTAAACGATCCGGTTACTTGCAGGGATTCAACCCGCGCCAAGATTTCACCCCCACCATCTGTTTCGTTATCCATCATGGACAGCCGCAACATGGGTGTATCCTGCAGACAGTCATTGAGCTTTTGACGAGCGCGTTGAATGGCCTCAAAGCTCAACCAAAATGAGCGTTCCATTAGCGCTTTTTTCCTCAAGAACCGCAGGTCACCGGTTCTGCCTTATAACCTGGCAAGGGCCTGGTCAAGGTCAGCAATGATGTCCTCAACATTCTCCAAACCAACCGATAAACGGATTAGCCCATCATCGATGCCGGCTGCATCCCGTTCTTCCTGGGTCATGTGTTCATGGGTGATCGTGCGGGGGTGCATACAGATCGTGCGGCTGGTACCAAATGTGACCGCATGGGTAATCAGGTGAAAGCTGTTCATCACCTTAGCGGCTCCCTCCATCCCGTTGGGGACAACAAACGAAAGCAGGCCACCGTTTGCCTTCATCTGGCGCCGCGCCAGCTCCGCTTGGGGATGGTTGGGTAAGCCCGGATAATTGACATGCCTGACTTTAGCGTGTTGAGATAAAAATTCGGCCACGCGCTGGGCATTGCGGCTATGGCGCTCCATGCGCAGCGAGAGCGTTTCTAAATATTGGAGCATCAACCAGGCCTCAAAGGGCTGGAGGATTGCACCAACAAACTCGGTAGTGTTCCAACGAATATCTTCAATTAAACCTTCCGGTCCAATCACTGCTCCGCCCAGCACGGTCGCGTTACCACATAAAAACTTGGTCAATGAAAGCAAAACAATATCTGCGCCCAGTTCCATCGGTTTCTGTAAAGCGGGTGTTGCTGTGGTGTTATCTACCATTAAGGGCACTCCGTGCCGATGAGCCACTTCGGCAACCCCTTGAATGTCCGTCACTTGCAGACAAGGATTGCTTGGCGTCTCCACCCAAACCAGTTTCGTCCGCTCGTCAATGGCTTTCTCCCACGCTTCGAGATTGGTAAAATCGCGCACAAAGCGGAACTCTACATTACAACGCTCTGGAAAGATTGAAGCCGCTTGTTTATATCCTTCGCCAAAAGTGTTTAACGTGGTCACCACATTATCCCCTGGGCGGGCGAGGGTAAAGATCAATTGAAAAAGGGCTTGCGAACCCGAACAAGCGGTCACACACGCTTCGCCACCTTCTAAGGCAGCTAATCGTTTTTCCAAAACACTCACCGTTGGCGTCTTGCTGCGTCCATAGATGTAATTTGGGAACTTCTCAAAACATTCGTAAGGGTAGGTCATCGATTGGACAATCGGCACCGCAAAGGAGCGAAACTCGTCGACATCTTCCAGCGGACGGAAGCCGCTATGCAAGGCGCGGGTATCAAAACCGAGCTCCTGGTCAGGTGCAACTGACTTTCGACCATTGGGGTCATATTTCCAAGGATCACGGAGAAAGAATGGCTTTTCGGTGTGCATAAAGAAGATCCTTTCTGGTTGATTGTTTCTCTATACCTCTCACGGAGTAATACGATAGAGCTCATCAGGAGACAAATGACAGACAATGCGATGTCCACCCCCAAAATCGCGCCCAGGTGGTTCTTCGCGATCACAAATCTCCCCCACCTTGAACGGGCAGCGGGTGTGAAAACGACAACCCGCGGGGGGATTCACCGCACTCGGTACTCGACCGCTAAGGCGAACGTGGGAAACCTTCAACTCTGGATTTGGGCGCGGTACAGCAGCTAGCAAAGCCGCTGTGTAAGGATGATGAGGAGGAGTGTAAATAGCCTCACAAGGGCCAATTTCAACGATTTTACCTAAATACATCACCGCTACCTCATCCGAGAAAAAGCGCACCGCACTGAGATCGTGTGAGATCAAAATCATGGTTGTATTTTGACTGTTTTGGATTTCCAAAAGCAAATTCAATACCGCGGCTTGGACAGATACATCAAGAGCAGAGACTGGCTCATCGCAAATCAACAGGGCTGGTTGGGAGGCTATAGCGCGAGCGATACCGATGCGCTGTTTTTCACCTCCACTAAGCTGGCGCGGCATGCGATAATAATAACTTTCATCCAATTTAACTGCCCGCAATAAGCGGCCTACTTCCTCTTGAATTTGACCTTTTGAGACGGTGCGAAAGCGGCGCAGGGTAAAGGCAATTTGATCCCCAACACAATAAGAAGGATTCAAAACGCTGTTGGGGTCCTGGAAGACCATCTGCATTTTTTGGATAATTTCCAAGGAACGCTTTTGAACCGGAACGGAAATATCCAAACCGATAAATTCAATTTTTCCGTCGTATAAAGGCTCTAAACCGACAATTGCGCGCGCTACGGTGCTTTTCCCGCAACCCGATTCGCCAACAATCCCCAAAGTTCGCCCGCGTTGTATGTGGAAATCAACCCCATCCGCAGCGTGCACATAGCGGCGTTTTTCCAATCCAAAATATCCGCCAACGGTTTGAAAGGGTACCGGATAATATACCTTGACCCTCTCTAAACGAAGCAGGCGCGGCGGGTTTTCATCCCAGCGTTCAGGGCAGGGTTCAAGCTCTTCCTCCAGACACTCGCTGCCTAACGTTCCATGGACCCACTCGGATGCCCGCCAACAACGCACATAATGCCTGGGTTGAATCTCCTCCTGCACAGGATGATCGTGAAAACACTGGTCTTGGGCAAATTCACATCGAGGTGAAAAGATACAGCCTTGAGGCAATTGGTGAGGTGATGGCACTCGACCCGGAATAGGCACTAATCGTCGTGTGCCTTTTGGAGCATCGACATCGGGCAAACATCGCATCAGCCCCATTGTGTATGGATGCAAGGGACGATGAAAGATTTCACCTGCATCGGCGAGTTCAACAATTTCACCGGCGTACATCACGGCTATTTTGTGCGAGACGCGCGCCACCACTCCCATATTGTGTGAGATGTACAAGGTTGCCGTCTGATACTGAGCCTGTAACTCGGCGATCAAGTCTAAAACTGCCGCCTCAACGGTTACATCTAAGGCAGTGGTCGGTTCATCCATAATCAGTAGGGAAGGATTATTAAGCAATGCCATGGCAATCAAGACGCGCTGTTGTTGTCCTCCCGACAACTGATGCGGATAACGACGCATTGTCCCCTCAGCATCTGGCATGTAGACGCGTTTTAACGCATCCAGCACTTGCTCATAGGCATCCTTTTTCGTTAGGCCGCGGTGGGTCATCAAAGTCTCTGCCATTTGATCCTGAATGCGCATGGTCGGGTTAAGCGCTGACATAGGCTCTTGATAGACCATCGAGATTTCCGCCCCGCGCAAACGCCTCAACTCATTCTCCGTCCGATTCCGCAAAGATTGGCCGCGAAATAGAATTTCGCCTTGGCGAATGAACCCATTTGCACCTAAAAAATTAACAATCGAATAAGCCACCGTGCTTTTACCGCAACCTGACTCACCCACCAATCCCAGGTTTTCACCGCGCCAGATCTCAAAACTGACATCCCGCACGGCATCGACGATTCGCTTGCGAGTTTTGTAACTGACAGCTAAATTTTGAACCGCTAAGATCGGGAGATTATCTTCCATATACCTGTCATCCTCATTGATAACGCATACTTTCTTCCCGCAAGCCATCGGCAAACAGATTCAAGCCGATGACTAAACTGATGATCGAGAGCGTTGCAGTCAGCACCGGCCAGAGATTAACGGTCATGCGGGTATGTCCTTCCTGCACCATTCCGCCCCAATCAGGAGTGGGTGGAGGTAGCCCCAAGCCGAGAAATCCGAGCGTTCCGATGTAGAATGCGGCATAGCCAACGCGCATCAGAAAATCGACAATGAGCGGCCCACGACAGTTTGGCAAGATCTCCCGCAACATAATCACTGCATCTGAGTCTCCGCGCAGCTTGGCTGCTGCGACATACTCTCTGGTGCGAATATCCATAGTTAAAGCTCGAACCAAACGAGCTATGCCTGGCGTGCCGCCAATTGCAATGGCAATCACCACGTTTAAGGCCGACGGACCTAAAGCAGAGATGATAATCATGTAAAGCAATATCGTCGGGAACGCCATGAAGGCATCCAGAACGCGCATGATCGTTTCGTCTATCCAACCACCGTAATAGCCGGCCGGTAGTCCTAAGGCAATCCCCGCCAGAAAAGCCACCAAAACCGAAGCCGGCCCAAGCAGTAAAATGGTGCGCGCCCCGAACAATAAACGAGCCAGCACATCGCGTCCTAAATGATCCGTTCCGAGAAGATGCTGACTTGAGGGAGGTTTATTGATTTGAGTATAGTCCTGTTCATAAGGTGTATAATGGCTAATTTGAGGGGCAAAAACAGCCAGGATCACCCAAATCAGCACGATGATCAGGCCAACCATTGCCGTTGGTGAAGCCCAAATCAAAGCAAGAAAATCCTGCAATCTTCGCCCGAGGCTGGGTGGACGGATTTCTTCCAAGGTTGGGCTGCTCTTGGGGGAGGAGTTTCGCGGTAAAGATAAACTCTGTCCCATCCTGTTCCTTTCCCTAGTTGTAACGGATGCGCGGGTTGATTGCAGCGTAGATCACATCGGCAATCAATTGTGTTCCCACAGCTAAAGCGATCAAGATCATGGAACAAGCTTCGATGGTATAGACATCTTTGTACAAAGCGGCGTTCAGGATGAGGTTTCCCAGCCCGGGATAACCAAAAACCGACTCAACCACAACCAGACCACCGATAAACCAATTGACATGCAGCATGATCACCGTAATCGGAGCCATCATGGCGTTGCGCAGAACATGCTGAAAGATTATGCGGCTTCTGCTCAAACCCTTTAAAATCGCCGTGCGCACATAAGCGCTGTTCATCACTTCGACAACACTGGCGCGAGTCATCCGCACCACATATCCAATTTCTACCAGACTTGCTGTCAGCACCGGGAGAATTAACAGCTTCGGTTGTTTTAGAACAGCCAGTTCCTCCATAAACACGGTTGCTCCAGGCAGGAGTTTCAACCATAGGGCAAAGATCATAATCAAGAGAATGCCAGTAGCAAAATCCGGTGAAGCCGCTGTCACCAGGCTAGACACCGAAATAAAACGATCGAGGAATTTTCCCTCGTTCAACCCGGCAATTAAACCGAGCAAGATCGCTAAAGGGATGGAAAAGGCAATTGCCAGGGCTGCTAAAATAAGAGAATTGACAAAACGCCTGGCAATCACCTCCGAAACAGGTCGTTTGTAACGCAGGGAAATCCCTGCATCGCCGCGGATCAATCCCTTGCTCAGGGGGATATAATCCACTGGCGAATCGGTTTCGGCAATCCATCCCGAATATTCATAGCGATATTCGATTCCTCCCTCGCCCTCCACCCAGAGAGCTGCTCGATTGGCATTATCGATCCCCCAAAAGAAGCGCCGACCTTCTTCATTCACCTTCCATCTGGCGCTATCGTCCACTTTAATGACACTGCCATCGTCTTGGCGGATCATGCGGATCAATTGTCCGTTTTGCACATCCCATTGCACCAGATTTCCCTGGGGGTCGACCGCCCACCATTGACGGTATTTTTGTACCGTTCCTTCGCTAATCGTGATCTCCTTGAGGGGATACCCAACGACCCGCTCGGCTTGCCAATCTGAGCCAAAAAGCCATGAAATATAGCGAATGACCACCGGGCGATCTAAACCCAATTGATTCTGCATCGATTGCTCTTGCTCTGGGGTGGCGTAAGCCCCAAGGATATTGCGGGCAACATTACCTGGAGCGATCTCGACAATAGCAAAAACCAGAATCGAGACCAGCAACATCGTCAATAACATTGTAAACAAGCGCCGCAAAATGTATCGCGCCATATCCTCATCCTTTTTGGTCGCCAGTTGATATTTACGCCCGCAAAACAACGATCAAACTAGACTCCATGTGCATTGATCCACGCTTGTTGGCGTTCAACAACCTTGCGGAGATCTTTTTGAATGCTCGGCGGGAGTGGTTCGACCTGATGGCTTTGTAGGATTTCATCGACCATTTGAGCAGCACGAGCTTCCATTGAAGTACCACCACGCTTCAACCATACCGAATGCGGATTTTTGTCAATCAATTTGGAGTAAAACGGCTCTTTGTAATGCCGCAACGTATGCGGATGGTTCAGATAACTTCCCGTAGGCCCTAATTCCTCGATTACATCGATGGCTAAGGTTTCATCATCGACTAAGACGCCCTTCGTTGCAGCGCGCAGGAAGCCCAAAAACTCGTTGCATAAGACGATCAATTGCAATGATCCCTGTAATCCGGCATCCATGAAGCCTACATCGTGAACGATATTTGCTCCATGCAATAATGCAGTGACTAAACTGATGGTCGCCTCAAAAGCGCATTGCTGATCGAGAACCTTCGAGTCTGTACTTCCTCCCAAACCGAACACCGGCAGATCGTAATACTTTCCCATCGATGTAGCAACACCTTGCTCATCGGCTAAAACGTAGTTGCCGACCATCGTTTTGAGGTTATAGGGACCGCCATTCCAGCCCGGCACGGCTACGGCTGCACCCTCGCGCACTAGTTGGGAGAGGGTAATTCCCAACAATGTTCCGGCATTCATCGAAGCCAGACAGCCCGCAGTGGTTACCGGCGAGTTCACTCCGCCGGCATTTAGCGGAATATACAGTTGGGGCAACCCCTTTTCAGCCAGGTACATACACTTTTGTGTAGCTTCAATGTTTGCCACCAGGCCAGAGGTCACGTTAATATAGCAAGTTGCAAACGGTTTACGCTGAAACGCTTCGGCACCACCAGCCACAATTTCGCACATTTCTACTGCGGCAACACAACCTTCGAAGTCCGGGGTGACAAAGACAATCGGCTTGGTTGTGTTATTCAGCATTACTTCCATCTGGTAGCGGTCGTAAATCCGCTGATCAACTTCCTCAGGAAGAAATGCCGACATCACAAAGTCAATCTCCGGGAGAGCATCCATCAAGATCGCGGCTTCTTTTACATCTTGAAGGGTTGGCTTCCGTCTCTGACCGGTGCGGTGATCTAGGATATTCAAACAATCCGACCCACCGCCAAAATATGAGGCATAACCCCCGGCTCGCATGGCAACTTTCCCATTGCGATCATACAGGGTGATCCGTTTCGGCACCGTCAACAAAGCCTTTTCCACCAGATGTTCCGGCAAACGGACTCGTATTCCATCAACCTTTGCCCCGGCTTTGGCAAGTAAGGACCGTGCTTTTTCATCGTGCACATCTACCCCAACTCGCCAGAGGATTTCCAAACTGGCAAGGTGAATGCGCTCGCATTCTTCATGACCCATTCGAGCATAATGGGCGCTGGTCATCTGAGTACCATGTGTCTCGATCATAAAATTACCTTCACCAACGAAATTTCACAAGAGCGTTCCGTGCCGTTTGCTGTTCGAACAAACGGCACGGAGGGAGGAGAAATTGATCAGGCTTCCTTCCAGGTTTCGTGGAAGATGGCAAACTCTTCAGGGGAAGGAACGATTCCGTGGAATTTCTTGTCATAAATCTTCCAAACATTCATAAAGAACGGGATGCAGACAGAACCGCGTTCTTTCTGAATGACTTCCAGTTTGCCTACGATCTCGCGCCGCTTTTCCAGATCAACCGTTTTCATGGCTTCTTTCAGCAACTGGCTAAACTCTTCATCCACCCAACGGGTCTCGTTCCACGGCACCGGCTTCCCTTGATCATCGGCAATGTAAGCCAGAGGTAGCAGCATTGGAGCTAAGGTGCGGTGTGCCCACCAGGTGATGCCAAGATTCCATTCCGTCCAACCATCCCAATACTGGCTGGCAGGCATCGGCTTCAGGTTGATTGTGAAACCACCGGCAGCCGCATCCTCTTTGAGAATCTGGGCATAAGCCATCGATTCAGGCCAGTCGCTGGCTACCACCAGCTCAACGGTAACCCCATCAGGATAACCGGCTTCGGCTAACAGCGCCTTGGATTTTTCGGTATCGAAGGGATAGGGGGGAATATCGACATATTCGGGTTGGGCAGGAGCAACATGGCTATCATTGCCAATTGTGCCTTCTCCTTGCAGAGCAATGGCTAAGATCTTTTCGCGATTGTGACAATGTTTGAGGGCTTGACGAACCAAATTGTTCGTCCAGGGTTCCTGATCGACTCGCATGCGCAGCACGCGGGTTGCAGCCGTTGGAGTCGAAAGCACCACAAACCGATCATCTCCCTTGGCAGCCTCCCAAATTGCCACCGTTGGTTCAATGATCGTGTCAACCTGCCCGCTCTGCAAAGCGGCGATATCGGCAGTGCGATCCTCGCCTAATTGCACCATGACGATCTCATCCAGATAGGGTAAGGGGGAGCCATCGGCGCCCATGCGCCAGTAATCTGGGCGGCGTTTCATGCGACAACGTTCACCGGGGACATATTCTTCCATCGTAAACGCACCCGTGCCAATTGGTTCGCGGGTTATATCGCCCCCAAACTCTTTGGGAAGCACACAGGCGGCATAATGGAAGAGATGTTCCGGAACAAAGATTGACGGTTCGTTGAGATTCAACATCACCGTATAATCATCCTTTTTCTGTACTCCCTCTTTGGAAAGATAACTCATAGAGCCAAGGATGGAAGAGCCGACATCCTTGTCCAGCCATTGATTGAAGTTGAAAACGACATCATCAGCGGTAAAGTCCTTGCCGTTGTTGAACTTAACCCCTTGGCGGACATACAACGTCCAGTTCATCAAATCTTCACTGACTTCCCATTTTTCAAGCAAGTATGGGTGGGTAATGCCTTTTTCATCAGTATACGTGAGGTAATCGAACACGTGACGCCAGGCATGAGATTGACTGACCAAAGAGAAACGCGCTGGGTGATCTACCCGCTCGACACGGGTGGCACATCGCAGAACCCCTCCCCGGACAATGCCGCTCGTAGGCGCTTCGGTCATTGCCAGGGTAGGGGTTGGTGGAACACTGGTTGGCGCAACAGCAGTTGGGACGGTGGTGGGGGTGGGCTGAGCACACGCTGCCAGGTACTTGGCGCTGGCAAGCGATAAGCCTAAGAGCGTGGACAGGCGCAAGAACTCGCGGCGAGAAATTTGGTTCTTGCGCAGCATCTCCTGGGCTTCTGGAATAAGCGGGTGAATTTTCTTCGGTTGCATGGGTATGGTCTCCTTCTATGGTTATTTTATGGTAATATCCTTTTGGAATATTGCTGCTGGTTAGGCAGTTGACAGCGAGGAACGTGCCTCAAAAAGGGATTGGGAGAAAACACCATACAGAACATTTGGCGAGGTGCACCTCCGAGGAAAGTTTAACAAATTAATACATCATAAAAGGCTATTGACATTTTTTATCATATCATCTAATATATCTATTGTCAAGTTAAGATGTATCTGATATATCAGTTTAGTGATTAGATATTAGCTCAAGTAGATGCCGGCATGGAAAACGATTTTGGAACGACAAAACTAAAAATTTATAAAGAAATTCGCCGTTCGATTATTATGGGACATCGTAAGCCGGGTGAACGGTTGGACATAGAAGAAATCGCCCGCCAATATAACACCAGCATCACCCCGGTTCGGGATGCGTTACAGATGTTGACTCAAGAAGGTTTGGTGAGCATTAAACCACGGTCGGGGTATTTTGTGACGCGAATGACCCTAAAGCAATTGCGCGATATGATGGAACTACGCAAAATTCTGGAGCTGGCAGCCGTCGAACGAGCGGCTATGCGTATCACACCCGCTCAAATCCAGGAGCTGCGCTCTGTCCACGCCGGCTACACCGGAGATGACGATGTCTCTTACGACCGCTATACGGACGAAAATCGCAAATTTCACGTCACTATCGCCATTGCGTCGGGAAACCTGGAGCTAGCCGAGATGATCGGTCGTTTGCATGATCGCCTGGCGCGCTTTATGGTTTTGCGCCATGCCGGACAATCCCAAGAATATACGCACGCCCGCATTGTCGATGCACTCGAAAAGCACGATCCGGAAGCAGCAAAACGGGCTCTACTGGACGATATTGAAGTATCCCATGATGAAATCATCGATGAAATCATTGAAGAAAAGGCCGATAGCTGGCATGTGGATACAACTCGCTAAGTTTTTACAAGTTTCACCGTTTCAATATCCACACAAGATTGTGGCTGGTTTGTTACCTAAAGATCTTTCATTAACATCTATATTCCAATCATCAAGGAGCAACCTATGAATCTGGAGACAATCTATCAACACGTTATAGACGGAGAAATGGATGAAACCGCAGAGAGTGTAGCCAAAGCCCTGGCAGCAGGATTCAGCCCCAATGACATCCTAAATAAAGCGCTGATCGCAGCTATGGACGAAGTTGGACGCCGTTATGAAGAAGGTGATTTTTTCGTCCCCGAAATGTTGATTGCTGCCCGCGCCATGCAGAGCGGCTTGCATGTCCTGAAGCCCCATCTTGTTCAGAGCGACGTAGGATCGGCAGGCAAGATCGTCATCGGCACAGTCAAGGGAGACTTACACGATATTGGCAAGAATCTGGTAGCAATGATGCTGGAAGGCGCCGGGTTCGAGGTCATCGACCTGGGTACCGATGTAGATCCGCAAAAATTCGTTCAGTGTGCCAAAGATGGCGCTCAAGTCATTGGTCTTTCCGCTCTCTTAACCACTACAATGAGCAATATGGCAGTAACCATTGATGCCCTAAAGCAAGCCGGTGTCCGTGATCAAGTCAAAGTCATTGTCGGCGGCGCACCGGTCACGGCTGAATTTGCCAAACAAATTGGCGCCGATGGCTTTGCCCCCGATGCATCCACCGCGGCCCGGGTTGTACGCCAGTTATTAGACTAATCCTGTCCTCATATCTCTATAGACCTCCGAGCTGAAACTCGGAGGTCAATTTCCCATTAAATCGCATCCAAACTATCTAATTCGGGGTTAAAATAGTACGCTATCTATTTTAGTCATTTGGACATCTGAGCTATGGAAGTTTCCTCTGCTCCTTACCCCCGGTGGCTAATGGAAATATTTTCATACACACGAGAGAGAGGTAGGCTGGATGAGTGAGATCCAATCTAAAAAACCGATTAAATTCTACGACCGTCCCAATGTTGAGATGGAAACGCTTCCCTTTGGAGACGGTATTCCGCTCGGTATAGAACAGGTGCAAAATCCCCGCGTTGGTATTGGCGGCGCTTATGCAGGCTGGGGTATTGCAGTAGATAATCAATCTCTACCCCAACGCTTAGAAGAACGCTTAGGGGAAAAGGTTGCTAATAGCGAGGTTGGCGAGCTTGACGAACTTGGTTTCTACAGTCGTCACCACTTGCCCGAACTTAGCCCTCAAGAGCACCTTGAAGTAGAGATCGAAGTCGGAGCGAGGTTACTCCAAAAGGCTGCTGAGGCAAACGATTGGCGGCCTGATGAAATTCAAGGCGTATTAATTGGAATGAGCAGTCCGGTTTGCGAGGATTATTTAGAACGAATCTGTCAAAAAGCCGGAATTTCTCATCAGGCACTGAAAGTCAGCGTTCACAAAGCCTGCGACGGTTCGGTCGGCAGTTTGCATCTTGCCCTTAACCCCTTTATTTCCTTGCCGGCAAAGGTCAATATTGCTGAAGAACTGCGGGGGAAGAAAGTCCTCGTCGGTGGTATTGAAGGATTGAGCCGTTTCCTGTATGCTTCACAGGACGTGAACGCCTTACAACTCTTCGGCAACGGCGCCGGGGTGATTGGCATCATCCCAGGCGAAACAATCAAATTCCTCAGCGGCGCAACCCGCGAAGCCTATGATGAAGAAGGTGTTTTACAGGTCAAGATGACCTACCCTCATTCGCGCCAACAGATGCTGGAGGTAACCCAAGCGGGCGAATCCCATCTGCGCGTGGCTGGCTTGATGCACGAACCCGAAGGAGATGCGCCGATTGCTATGGCTGGAATGATGGGCATGGTAAAGTTGTTCATCCGCAATGGTGTTCAAGTCGTTGTCGAAGTTTATCGCGCCTATCAGCAACTGATGGATAAACTCGGCGAACCAGGCAAACAGCTTGCCGTAGCGATTGCACATCACGCCAACTATAAAATCAACAAACTCAAAGAGAAGCAAGTCCATAGCGCCGGTATTCCGCTTAACTTTCCCTGGCTTTTACACGATTTTGGCAACGTCAGCGCCGCCTCAAACATGATTGCATTCCTCCGCTACCTTCCCAATCTCAACCCTGGCGATCATGTTCTCATTGATGGTTTTGGCGCCGGCACCTTTTATGATTCCTTAACCGTTGCCCTGGCATAAGAAGATTTTTGCACAGTCGCTCCAGGCTGGAAATCTGTAAACGGACAAAATAAGCCCTCCACAACCCCAAAAAGCTTATCTGGAGTGCTGAAGGTTGATTTCAGCACTCCAGAATAAGCTGCAAACCTGAATTTTCCCCTAAGCAAGCCCGACAAAATGCCTCTTTTTCGGGTTAACCCTGTTTGTCCATTAGAGGGATAGGCAACTGAAAGCCCCTAAAGACTTCTTTTATGGTACAAATAGACTATGGAACTCCCCCGCGAATTGATTGTCGCCCTCCGCCAGGCCGAATGGGTAACAGCTCTGACAGGGGCTGGTGTCTCGCAAGAGAGTGGCTTGCGCACTTTTCGGGATGCTCAGGATGGCTTGTGGGCTCAATATCGTCCCGAAGACTTAGCCACGCCGCAGGCTTTTCAACGCAATCCCAAGCTGGTGTGGGATTGGTATGCCTGGCGGAGAGAGAAGGTCTATCAGGCAAAACCAAACCAGGCTCATTATGCCCTAGCCGAAATGGCAAAATTCATTCCTCATTTTACGCTCATTACTCAAAATGTAGATGGTTTGCACCAGGCCGCCGGCAGTCCCAGCGTTATTGAACTGCACGGCAACATCCGCCGCGTGCGTTGCTCGGTATGCGGACAAGTGCATTCCCAGTGGGATCGAGACCAGGATGAAGTGCCACGCTGTACCACCTGCAATGGCTTGTTACGCCCCGATGTCGTCTGGTTTGGCGAAAATCTTCCTCAAGCAGAACTGGAATCTGCCTTTGAAGCCGCTCAAAGGTGCGAGCTTTTCTTTTCGATTGGCACATCTGGCCTCGTTCAACCGGCTGCCTCGCTTGCCTACCTCGCTCAGCAGCAGGGCGCTCGCATTGTCGAAATTAACGCCGAACCAACTCCCCTAACTCCTTTTGCCAATTTTTCCTTACAAGGCAAGGCGGGCGAAATTCTTCCAGCTTTGGTGAAAGCAACCTTCCATAGCTTATAATAAAGAGCATTCTGCCTGAAGGAGTTTTCAATGAGCTTTAAGTTCGTCCTCGACCTTTTTCGCACCCTGGGCGTTTTATGGGGAAGCTTTTTCCTGAGCCGCACGTTTCGTTCTTCCAAAACGGCAAGTAAACTGATAAATTTCAGCCTGGGAACGTTGCTGATTGGCTGGGGTGGATTACTCAATTACTGGATGTTACGGAAAAATCGCGCCAATTTCCCACGCGGTTTAACCTTGCAGTCCTGGCCGGTGGTCAAAGATGGCTGGCATAACTCAAATACAGACATGATCTTCTGGCGCGAGCATTTCTACCTTATCCATGCAGCCTCTCCTTATCACTTTGGCAGTTCAAAATGTCATCTCAAGCTGTGGCGCTCTAAGGATGCAATGCAGTGGGAGAAAATCGCCCATTTCAGCAATGCCCCTGAAGATATTCGTGATCCGAAGCTTGCCATCATTAACGATCGCTTGTTCCTGTATGTTCTGCTCAATCGGGATTTCAACCCCGAACCCCACACCACTGCCTATTCGGTGAGTGATGATGGTGAGCACTGGACACCTCTAAAACTCATCGATCCGGCTGGCTGGCTCTTCTGGCGGCCAAAAACTCGCGATGGAAAGACCTGGTATGTCCCCGCCTACTGGTGGGAACATGGGACCTCAATTTTACTGCGTTCCTCAGATGGCGAACATTGGGAAAAGGTCTCCACAATCTACCAAGGAGACCGCAATGACGAAACCGATATTGAATTTCTGCCTGATGGGCGATTGCTCGCTATCGCCCGCTTAGAATTCAGTGAAGACTTTATTCAGGGCGACCCTCAAGGCTCAACGCTCATCGCCGTTGCCGAGCCTCCCTACACCATCTGGAAAGTTAGCGCAAAATCGCCTCTCACCCGCCTGGATGGACCTTGCCTTTTCTCTTATAATGGCAGAATTTACGCAGTCGGACGGTATCAACCCATCAAAGACCGCCCATTCTCTTATCCTGGCAGCATCTTCAGCCGCAAACGCACAGCCTTGTTCGCGGTTCTCGAGGATCGGCTGGTCTATCTAGGCGATCTTCCCTCCGCCGGTGACACCTCATACGGTGCGGTTGTGCAGCGTAACGAGGAGTTATTCATCGAGTACTATACCAGCGATATTCGTCGTGATTATCCCTGGGCGGTAGGAATGCTTTGCCCCTCAGAAATCCGCATGGTCTCGATTTCTTTGCCCGAGTTCGAGCAATGGGCAAATCATCTGATTGCTGAAAGCAACACTGGGAGTTAATTGGGCTACTCCGCACAACCCAAAAGCTGAATAACCTCCCGCGAGGTTCTTTCCCGTTCGGGAGAAGGTTTGGTGTTGGTCTCAAGTTCACTCCACACCTGGCACAACAAAGGCCGCAAACGCGAGTTGATCTTCACCACCTTGCGGGTTATTTCCAGAGCTTGGGAAGTATCTCCGGTGTAGGCAAACGCCTGAATGAAAGGCAGCCATTCATCCGCTCGATTGGGAGAGTCCTTCCATTTCAAAGCTTTCTCACTCCACGCCGTTACCTCCTCCCAGCGGCCAAACTGGCGAGCCAGTTCAGCTTTCTGGTAGGCGTAACACCAGGCCTCGGCTTCGTTGCGGATGACAAGCGGAAAATCTATCCCTTCAGACGTTCTTCTCTCCTCAATCAGTTCTAAATTGGAGATCCACGCAAGCTCACGCATTTCCCGGTTAAGAATGGGATTAAGACCGTCATGCGCTGGGTCTAAAAGGCGCAAACAGGCTGGCGGTTCAAAATAAATCACAAGTACCTGGTCGGTATTACCTCGAAAGAGAAAACGACCATAGCGCCGCTCGACCGCAATCCCCCGCTGCACGACAGGGAAGTAGGAGGCCGCGCGCGTCTCAACATAAAACATCATCAGGGGGAGGTCACTCCCCTTAAGGCGATCAAAATAGAACCAGTTGAGGGCTGCAGTAAGGGAGTTATCACTGGAATGGGTCTCAGCAATGTGATTGCTCAAAATCAACGTGCCTGGTTGGATGTACGGCGCGCGCCAGCGCAGTTGCTCGAAAAACGATCGCTGATACGCCCAATCGCGCTGAAAGGCAACCGCATTTTGAAAGTGTCCCCCTACCGCGAGACCACTGAGCACAGCCAAAAGCGCAACCTTGCCCCAGCGTCTTAACGGCAATCCATCCAATACACCAATCAAGAACATACCTGACCCCCAGGCCATCGGCAGGGTTAAACGGCTGGCGGGAAAACTGACATCCATGGTGAGATTGGCAGCCAAAAAAGGCAATCCTCCCAATGCCAACGCACCTGCCCCAAGGAGCAAGAATACCTTTCCAGAGTCTTGTTCATCTCGCTGTTTCTCTCGGGCAAAAAACACTCCGACCAAGACCCCCCCGCAAACCGACAGAAAACCTAAAGCAGAGAATTTCAAAAGACCCCAATCCTCCCCGAAGGACAGAGATAGAACCCTCCACCAGGCAAAAATCAGGCCGACAAACAGTTGCCGTAACCAACCAACCAGCACCTCTCGAATAGAAGCAGAACCCTCCATCGCTTCGGACTTACTCCACCCGATTGAATAATTAGAATAATCAGGTAGTCGGGTGATTGCCAAACGCCAGATTACAATCATCAGGAAGGTCGCCAGATAGGGCAAGGTTTCCCGAATAGCCCCTTGCAGCCGCTTTCTACCACCAGATTGACGGCCGGCAATGATCCAAACAATCAACGGCCGAACCAGTTCGAGTCCATAAAAGTACTCCGTGGTTAGCATACTAAACGCCTGCAAGACCACAGCGCCGACTTTTAACTTCCAGGCGGACTGGTTAGCCGCACCTTTTTCTATACTGCGCGCCATCAAGGTAAGCGAAAGGAAAAAAAACGAATACGGTAACAGGTGACGACTGCTATTGACAGCCACAAATTGATGGGTATAGCCCGGATAGAGTAAAAAGAGCAAAGCCACCCAAAGAGCTTTTTCTTTCCGCAAGGGAAAGATTGCCGCCAGAGCCAGATAGGCAGTCAGGCTACTTAGCCAGCGCAAGAGCAAATTAATCACTTGCCAGACGATGGGATTTTCTCCGCCAACCAGGCTAAACAGCCATAAAACGAGGCCAGCAAACGGTCGAAACGACCGATCAATTTGCAGCATACCGGCTTTACCATCTACATGCTGTATCCAGATCCACGGCCAATCATCCCAATAGAAACCGAGTTGTGGTAAAAGAAGCCCATAGGCTAAGATCGTCATTGCCAACAGGAAAAAAGGTATCTTGAGATGCTGAATGAACCAGAACTGGTTTTTAGTTGTCCCGCGAATCCATCGAGAGGAAAACCACCGAAAATGCCTGGAACTCACCGGTTCAATCCTTCATTGGGTTTCCTGCCTGAGGTTAGCCAAGCGAGATTGTAGCATAA
>DAOTZA010000134.1:0-16224 GCA_034434515.1 Anaerolineales bacterium
GCGCTGGAAATCCAAAGGCTTGAATGCCATGCTAGCCTTGCGCAGTGCCGGGATGGGCGGCAAACAGGAATGGGCGCAAGCCTGGAAGCTCATCGGCAATACCAGCTGAAATTTTCCAACGATTTTGGGACACACCCTGGCATAGTGTCCGATTGGCATCCGCAAGGGTGGAGGTTTATAATAGACTTTTCACTGCGTCTTTAATTTGGTGGACGATAAATGGAATATCAGCCGAGGAATTCATTCGCCCTAGTGAGATGCGAGCAGAACATCTCGCTTGATCACGGGTTAATCCAATGGCTTGCAGGACATGAGAAGGTTCTGGAGCACCGCTTGCGCAAGCTGAACCCACGCTCATCATTAAGGAGGGCAATCTGAGAAGAAGGCTATCAGCTTCGACTCCTTCGATAGTGAAATTTATCGTATTCGGAAGACGCGGAGCACCTTGAGCATTGATCTTAATCATGGGCACAACTCTTTGAAGCTCTTGTTCCAGTTCATCACGCAGCGCCTGTAAACGCCTTTGCTCGTCAGGCATCTCCATGGCAGCGATTTCACAGGCTGTCCCAAAACCTACGATAGCGGGCACATTGGAAGTTCCAGAGCGCAAACCTTTTTCTTGTCCACCGCCAAGGATCAAGGGTTGTAAAGGGATCAACTTTTTCCCCCCTCGGATATATAGGGCGCCAATTCCCTTTGGCCCATACATCTTGTGAGCACTTAAGGATAACAAATCAATCTTCCACTTCAGGACTGAGCAAGGAATTTTGCCAGCTGCCTGAGCTGCGTCAGTGTGTACCAAAGCTCCATAGGAATGCGCCAGATCAGTGATGCTTTCAATTGACTGTAGAGTGCCGATTTCATTATTGGCTGCTTGGATAGAAACGAGGAAGGTATTTGAATCTAACGCGTTTTCCAAATCAGCAAGGCTCACAACTCCATTTTTATCAACTGGCAGAACAACGACTTCAAACCCTTGTTGTTCCAATTTTTTACAAGGGGCCAAAACTGCCTTATGCTCTATGCTACAGGTAATAACTTTGCGTCTCTCGACAGGTGCAAAGGTAGCGCTGCCTAAAATTGCTAAATGATTACTTTCTGTAGCCCCAGAGGTGAAGATGATCTCAAAAGGTTGAGCGTCCACCAGGGAAGCAACTTGTTGACGAGCGTTTTCAACAGCCTGGGCAGCTTTGCGTCCCAAGACGTGAAAGCCATTGGCTGGATTGCCATAGATTTCCATAAAGTAGGGTAGCATTGCTTCCACGACGCGCGGGTCGCAAGGCGTCGTTGCATTGTAATCCAGATAAATGGGTTTGGTCATTCTTAGCTTTCGTTAATCACCTCATAACCGATCTGTTCGTCGTACTGGCGATATTCTGCATCCAGCAGATAAAGCTGATCCCAAACGATTTGGCGCATTTCAATAGCTGGGCGGACACAATACATCTCAAACTCTTCAGAGCTAATTTCACCATGTGGAAATTGAAGCTTCATCAAGCCGCTAGCCAATAAACGTACTGCATCTTCATTGCGTTTATAGAGTTTTTTACCCTTTAGGACGAGGTTGCGTGAGGCATATTGATTCGCCGTTATATCTTCTCGCAAAGCCAGCAGAGCGTCACCGAAAAAGTCTGATTTCAACCCCATGCCTTGAGCAAACGAATCACCGCTCAGTTTGCGCACCTTCCAGCCAGGGATGATCCCACGCAAACGGTCGATGAAGGCGGTTTCTTGTAAGAATTCAGGCAATTCCTTGACGAGAGGAGTTTGAATAGGCTTCTGTTCCTGATCAAGCTGGATATTCGCTAAGAGAACTAAACTACAGGGACTAGAGGTTTCATGAAGTCCACCACGAGTTAGACGACCATTGGCTAGAAATCCCTTTAAGCCTCCAACAATTTCTCCAGGTTTTTCAAATTTCAAAGTTTGTACTTCATCTAGAACTACTACAGCAAAGCGGGCCAGCAATCCCCATTGTCCGGTAGCATTGTTGACAAACAAAACTGCCGGCGAAACGTTACCACCACTCACCAGACGAACGCGGGGACTAATATTTTCATACAAGTAGCTCTTTCCAGTCCCTTTTGGGGCAAGTTCGAGAACATGCAGATTCTTTTCAACCAAAGGAAGAAGCCGACAAAGAAGATAGTTTTTTTCGTGTTCTTCAAAAGTCCACGGGTTATATCCCATTGAACATAAAAGGAGAGCTCGCCATTCGTCCAGTGTAAAGTAAGTGCGTTTCTCTTTGAATAATTCTAGATTTACCGAGGCTTGCATTGGATTAAAGGATGTGATGGCAACTCCGTGGGGAGTATAGGTTAACTCGACTATACCCCACATTCCCTGCTTTAGCAATTCAGGATAAGAATTAACAAGCTCATCTCGGATTATGACATCTTCTAAGCCAAGCAGCTTAAGGATTGCGACACGCTGCTTTTGAGATTTACGAAGGATAATTTCCACTTCCACCGGTGTGAGAACCTTTACGGTTTCGCCATTAAGTAATCGGTTCTTGATTATTTTTGTGTCACTTGGTAATGGTAAGAATTTGTTTGCCCACTTTTGAATGTAATCCCGGGTCTTATCATTAATTGGATCATTATCTTTCACCAGATCATCTAAAACCCATTCAGCTACATAAGCAGGGACATTGCGTCTATGTAGTTGACTGCTAGGCAAACGACGTTTGTCAATAGCGAGTCTTCCGAATATTTTTTTGATTTTTTGATCTAAAGCTTCCGGAGTCAAAACCGCATTCATAATTCCAAATCCTTTAGCAAACCCTCATCCTTGTCATAGAGCACATCTACTATTAGTTCAGGTACAACATGGCAATGAAATACAATCCCATTAGGCTGACGGAATGAAAGAGTGGCCTTCAGGTTAGTCAGTTCACTTTTCTTGGGCCAAGGACTTATGGAACATTTGATAGATTGTTCGCTCAATGGCGCAATCTGCCAACGTTCTCTGACCCTTGCCCCATTCGATAAACTGACTTCCAAACATTCTAAAGTAAGCTCACTTGAATTAACAATGGATATCTGCAAGTCTCCACTAATCTCAGCTTCTCCTGAACCGCTAATAACAATCTCTGGTTGTGGTATCTGGAAATCACGAACAAAAACAAACCAAGGAACAATCATTTCTTCAGGGAATAGACCGCCGTGTGGATAGGCTTCATCTCCGCCAGCATTGTTCATGGTCAAAAAACTGTCTTCATTCCAAATAATTCGCAAATCGGTCGGCAATCCGTAACGCTCATGAAATAGTTGGACCCATTCTTTATTTTCATCCAAGATGTAGCCGCATTCGGGGAAAATCTGGGGCACTTCTCCCCATGCAACTCGCCCATGCGCTTGCATTCCCTCAGGTACTTTCAGACGCCGAATTGATTTAGGATTTAACAAACGTCCGTGATCACTTGTAATGATCAGGCGGAACTTATAGGTCTCCTGAACAGTAGAAACAATTTGCTTGATTTCGTCCACGATTGTGGATAATACAGCTTGCACTTTAGAAAGGCGTTTATCACCGGAAGTGAAATGGTAAGTTTGATCTGGTTGTTCTAATCGCCAGAACCATAGTTTTCCTACCTGTGCCTTAATCAAAACCTGTTTCGGCGAAGCCTGATCTTGGATAATCTCGCCGAGAGGTAATAATTCTTTTGCATAACGAGGTTGAGCACCTTTGAGCAGGGCATCTTTGGCAAATTCAGTTGTGGATGGAATTGGAGCAAAGCAAAAAATATGGTTACGCAGGTTCAAACGAGGTACTTTTTCAGTGAGATTCTTCGCCAGGTCAAGCGCATCCCATGCAGGAAGTCCATCCAGAATTATGCATAGAACGATTTCATCTTGGGTTAATTTTGATAAGCTAGCCGCCTTTTGGAAAGAGAGCCATTCTCCTTCCAGTAGCCAGTAAGGATAACGTTCCAGTAACCAGTGAGAAAAAGTTTGAGCATGTTCGATGACATTTTGATGCGCCGTTTCGTCCCCAAAATTTGATTGCCAGCGACGGTAAGGGAGGTATTCATTTTCAAACCATGTCAATACAGCGGCCTCATCTTGTGGCATTAAGGACGGAGCAGTGGGTGGCAGAACTTTTCCTAGTTCTTGCAAAGTTTTTTCATTCAAGTGATTGTTCAGATTCCCTAAGGAGTTAACTGTTAAGTGAGCAGGATTCTTTAGGAAAAACTCAGCTGTCATGCTTGCAAGTTCTCTTCTCCAGTTGGGGGATAGCGGAAAATTAAGCCTATCGGTGAAAAATTCGCCTTTAGTTTTAATGATTCGCTTTTGCCACTCGTCTTTTACTAATCGGTAAAGAATCGATGAATAATGTTTTTCAAGGGGAAATTCACCTAACCAATAATAAGGAGGCGAATCAATCCCTAACCAACCCAATAGGAAGTTCTTTGCATGCTCTAAAGTATTTATTTCATAAAGGGGAATTAGGTTTAACTCAACGCATTGGCTCTTAAGAGCGTCAAGAAAATGGGAGAGAAGTATCTTCTCAGCATCGGTGGGCATGTGTTCAATTAACCAAACTAGCCACTCAGCAGCGTGTTGTGCTGATGGGGGACTATACCAGAGCTTTGCATCCTTAGGATAGCAAAAAGTGAGCAGCTTAGAAGGCGTGCAATCTTCAGTTGATATCATCGTTTTGCCAATCTTATCGGCAATTTCCTTCGCTTGTTCTATTGAAAGGGAAGGGTAAATTCGCCTTAACACAGCTTGCGGTGATTCTACGTGTCGGATGGTGTTTCCTCGAAGTGAGTAAAAATCTTCTGCCCACATACAAAGTCTTTCGCCGCGGATAAACAATGATTCGCTTGAAGTAGCATAGCGGAGAAAGTCCACTTCGTTCTCAATGACACGTACTTGCGGAGGGATAGGCAGAGCGCCTTCAAAATCCAGAAGGATTTCGCCATTCATTGGTGTTGCCCTTTCTCAATTTTTATAAGAGCCTCTAGTACTTTTCGCCGCATATCAGGACTCATTTGTTTGTATAGGGAAATAATTTTTAAATGCGAGTCCTCCTCTATTTTTTTCTTTAATGCCTGTTTGAATTTTTCAAGATATTCTAAATCTTCATTGCTCAAGAAAGATACATAGGACGGACAATTTTCGACTTCCCTCAACAACTCATCTGCTGGTTTGTTTTGTTTATACCAGGAAGCAATTTTTTGTAGCCAATTTTGCGCTTTTTGAGATTCTTGTATACGGATTGCTTCAAGTTCCATTCGCTTTTTGACAATTAATTCCAATTGGGCTTGCGATAAACGTTGTTTAAAATCAGTTTCGATCTCGTCAACCTTTTTGAGAGCATTCTCCAAGTGAGCAGGAGTTTGTTTGGAAAGATAATCTAATTGTGTAAGGCGGTCGAAATAGTTTTCAATGAAGCCGATTTTTTCCAAAAGGTTCAATAAACTCTCATATAACGGAGTTTCTTGAACTAGCTCTAAATTTCTTAGAAGCAGTGTTTTCTGGTTGTTTAATTCTTTGTTTTCTAACGTACTATCAATTGCCTCAGGCAACATGTGAGCAAGTTGCTCAAATTGTTCAATACGTATGTTTATCTTTGAGGATTTACTTTGGCGCAATTGTTCAACTTCGGGGGATAGATCTTTGTACTCAGCCAATCTCTTTCGGTATTGATAGAGCACAGCTAACCCTGCCATTTCACTCATGCTATTGATTTCAGCAATAATGGGCTTTTCTTTTTCTTTTTGCTCAAGTTCACTTTTGCGCTGGTTGAGCTTATCTAATGCCTGTTGGACTTGCTGAACGAAATGGGGGTAAATCTTTATTTCTTTTAGGATGGTCTTTAATTTAGATTCGTGTTCCTTGTAGTCGATTAGGTCTTTTAGAACTGCGTAACGAGAACAATAGCCCTTGAGATCCGTCTCTAGACGCTCTTCCCATAGTTTGCGGAGATCAGGTGGTGTAGGTTTATCTGGTTGCACTAGTTCCAGGAATTTCATTGTATCGATCTCAGCTTGCAAAGAAACCAATTGCTCGAAACTCGCTTTATGAAACTTCTCCAACCATTCTTGGGCTTGTTTATCATACTGTTCGGCATGTTCAAGCGCTTCTTGTAATCGAGGTTGATAGGATTGAAGTTCAGCAGCAACAGCAGGAGGCAAAGATGGATTTTGTTTGGCCTGTTCTAGTTTGGTAAGCGCATTTCGAGCTTCGCTCAGCGTAAAGGTTCTATTTTGTTTGATTTGCTCGATTATATCCTTGATTTCTCCAAATAACTCATCTGGGTTGAGACGACTGATATAGAGAGGGGAGTTAATACAGATTAGGTCTAAGAACTCTTGGGTTGTTTTCATCTCCGAAAAGACACTCTTCAAGTGATCGATAGAACATAGGGCACCCCCCATCGCTAATCTTATCTCATGACGGTGATAACCGATCCAAGCGGTAAGTAAGATCGTGAGAGTATGAACATCATGTCCATAGGGTGGACTTAGTAATTTAAGTAAAACATTTGAGCCGCGAACCTCGTTGCAACCGGGTGGAAAGCATTCCTCTAGCACCTCCCAAGCCTGCTTCAGTTTAGCTTGAATAGGCGGTCGAATTGCATGAGTTTGTTGCGAAAGTAAGCCCCAGCGGTTTTCTAAGTATTCAGTAATCAACTGATATTGAACATCTTGTTTCTTAAGCATTGGAAGGCTGCCGCCAACTTGATCGTTAAACAACCCTAACACGACACTCTGTACCGCTTTCCGCAAATTCGTGGATCCAATTGCATATTGGTTGTAAAAGGGAATACGATATGGATACGCTTGGCGATAACACTCTGAGATAACTACTTGAAGAGAGTGTTTGTTAAGTGCTTGTATTGCCGCTCGATAAGGGGAAGGGATGACAAATTCATTGAAACTACGGGGGATTTGCGCAAAGCCTTCCAGCCCCCCAGTGAGTTCGTGAAGCGCTGTTCTAAAGTCACTTTCGGCTTTGGCACGTTCCTGTTGGTAGAATACCTTGCCAATTTTTTCTTTACTGTCTTCATCCATATTTTCTATTGCCTTAAACCGCCGCTTAGCAGGGAGAAGATATGGCATAGCTTTAGCAGGCAAAACCAAAACAAGCGGCAATGGGTGGGTTAATGAGCCGACAACTTGATCCAAGATGCTTTGCGCTTTTTGCCGCAACTGGAGTCTCTCTTCTTCTGTTTGGGCAACAAGCCATATGATCCCTCCGCGCGGGCATATCCCGATTCCTTTTTTGTCAATTTGGTATGGTGCAAGTATAGATTGGAGCTTATCCTCTGTCAGATGTTCAGCTAGCATAAGATACTGTTGAGGTTTCCAGTCGCTTTGCGCTCCAAACTGAGCCGCCTCGCCACTCAATTCCAATTGAGGCAGAGCGTTTGCAATTTCATTAACTAGATTCCAATCTATGGCAACTTTTTCTATCTCTTGCTTGATAATTTCCTCGATTTCATGAGGGCGGGTTGAAACAGGCCAAAGACAAGAGACCTTATTATATTGGTCAAATTGAATAACTTTTAGATTTGCCAATTCATTAGTAGTAACCTTTACTTCATCTTGAGATAATCCACTAAGATGGGCTAACAACTGAAGCTGTGCACTTGATGACGCTTTTAATCCAACAGCAGATTGAAGAAACAGTGCTTGTAAAACTTTTCGTTGGACATCCGTAAGATTGGGCAGATTTGGCGACTCTAGGGCATTCTTATAGGCAGCATACCACTTTTTAGAGATTTGCTCTCCGAAAAACTCAACCAACGCAATAGGATATATAAATTTAGGCTTTCCGTCTGGAAACGTTGCCAGTTGATTCGATATATTTTCCCAAGCATGACGGACAAATTGCAAAGCTGTACGCGGATTTTCGCTGGTTCCGGACTCAAAGTTATGCGTAGCAAGAATGGCTGTCGTTAGCGGGTGTAAGGGATAACATCCCTTGACAACTTTTTGAGTGTAGGCTTCAGGATTCCATTTCAAGTCAATGCTGTAATGTTTTCCAAAATGTTCCAAAACGATTTCGCGTGCTTGCGCTAATTGCGGCTTAACCTTTGGATCCTGTTGCCAGACTTCCCAATAACGGTCATCCTGTTTTAGATAAGAAGCAAGGACGCTTTCCATTAATGAGAACAGCCGCCCGCGCTTATCTTTGGGTAAGCGTTCAAGTTCTTTACGGACGTCTTGTAATCGTTGCCCCCCAGCATAAGTTTCGGCGACAGTGTCAACATCTTGCTGGGAAAAAGCCAGAAAAGCGCATTTGCCAATGCAATCATTGATGCCATTCAATAACTCTTGTAACTTTCCCACTGTGTGTGCCATAGAATATTTTTGTATAAATAAGCTAAATTCATCGAATAATATCAGCACTCCTCCCATCTTTTTAGGGATACAGACTTCATTTACTGTCCAAACCACCAAATCCTTCAAACTTATTTCACCCCCAAAATCTGGATAGACGCCGACAACGTGCCTAAAGGTTTCACGAATCAATGCATAAGAGCCACTCTTTCGCAAATCTTTGGTCACTGAGACGATATCGGTTCCATGTTGGGAAAGGTAGGTCTCTGCTTTTTGGCGACTTTCCCCATCCAACCCATGTAGCCAATCATTTGCTTTCTGGTACCAAAACGGCAACTGAACATCTTTTGTGCTAGGATGCTCGCGCAGCGCATGTTCTAAAGCGTCTAAGAAACCTTCCTGCAAATCATCAAACCGATCACCTTGTAAACGAATAACTAAGAATTCGCCCTTTTGTTGCTTGAATTCGCGGTAGGACTGCAACTGACTCGGTTGATTTAGTGCTTGTTCCAAACGCTGCATGACGATTTGTATCTCTGGCGATTCGGTAGGACGCGCAAAGAAATTCGCCAATGTGAGCGCCAGGTGGCTTTTCCCATGTCCATAATTGGCAGTTAGTACTACCCGATAGTCTCCCACATTGGTCGTAAAGGCACGGATGAGTAAGTCCAACACATCTTTGGCAGAATAATCGCGTTGGCTGGCGCCATAGGTGGTTGGCGCATCGACAGTGAAAATATAGTTTCGAAGAAGATCGCGATTAAGCTTAGGATCTTCATAATCGCTTAACTGAACATCATAGCGAAATTCTCCGAGTTCATCCATGTGTACTAATTCTTTGATAAGCATGTTTCCCTCCTTAGGAGTTCTTTTCTAATATCCCTGAAGCCACTTGGTTTGAAAACCGTTGATAATAATTATGTGGAAATAATGAGCTTGCCTTTTCTGGCAAGGTTAAAACCAAGCGCGTTATTGGGTAAGGGATACCCTCCAGAACAGCTTGCCAAAACCGTTGACGTTCATCAACATCCAAGCCAAACAAAAGCAAATCCAGCGTATGACCCAACACGCAGTCACGCGGATAACTTTTGGTAACAATGAAGCGAATAGTATCAAGCAGCTTATGGTAGCCATCCCGGCGGGTAAGCCCCGAAAAACGGGCTTCCTTAGGAAGTCGTTCTAAAAAGACTTGCCGGATGTCTACAGGATAAATATTAAGACGCTCTGCAAGGCTGTTTTCTGCACCTAGATACTCATCAGGTAGAAACCAGATGCCAATCCCGATTCTGGCACCTGGCTGGCGAAGCTGCTCAAGGAGCGTTTGTATGGTCTGCATACCAGATAACCCTCCGTTGATCATACTCGTCTTTTATTTACGAATAACAGTATAGCCTTTCCAATGCGAATCGGGGATCAGGCTGCAAAAGTACAACCTGATAAGGGCTGGAAATACGATAGAGGTCAATCATTCCCTCCTTTTTGAGAGCTGTTAATAGTTCATTGAGCCCGTTCGTGCCTAGAAGGAATAGTCCAGCAAATTTGCTGCCACTGAGATCGTCTAAATTAATAGTCAGTCGTCCTTCATACTTGGCTTGCCAGTAATCAGCTAACGCATAACCAAAAGCCCATAGAGGAAGGGGGGGCGGGGCAGCGGGAACGCGATAGGTTTCCTTTTCAATCTCTTCCAGCAGCCCCAGCCGGTTGAGGCCATCGCTTTTGAGGTAGGTGCCGGTGAAGATGGTGACGGTGCCGCGAATAGAGCGCCAGACAGGTTCTTTGCCCGCTTCGCGGCGCAGGAACTCGCTCAGGTCGTTAATCAGGTCGGTGGCGGTAAAGGTGTTGCCCGTCAAAAAACGCCGCCCGACCAGGTGATGCCAGAAGGCGGTCGGTCCGTGCGGCGCAGATAGATGATAGTGCAGCAGCCATTGCGTGCCCAACTGTTGCATTTGTGGATCATATTGGGCAACATACTGCCCAAAGACCGTAAGATGTTTTTTTTCATCGATCAGACCTGCCCGGTAGGCATAACGCGGCATCGCTTCTTGATAAATTGTGCCCAGGTCTGTAGTCTTAAGGTCTGAGGATTTAAATCCAGGTTTTTCCCGACAAAGTTTTATGATCTTTGCTAACGAAGAACGAGATAAGGAAAAGGTGCGATGAAATGTGATAACCATGTGTATCCTTTCATAAATGACAAATCAGACATCCATCGTCAAAGCCATCTTCTTGCTGGAAAATGGTCACTAGCGTTTGATTGGAGCGATTTTCTAATCCTCTCGCTTGACGATGCGAAGATTCCTCAAGGATTGATTTTCTGCGCTCAGGATCCCGTAATTCTTTTAGGCTCTCTTTAGGTGACCATGTGTAGCGTTCACCTGTGATTGGATCTTCTTTTTCATAAGACTCAGCTTTTGAATACAAATCAGGATGATGCTCTAAAAGACCTATCCATTCAGACTTTTGTTGAAAAAAACAGAAGTAACATCCAGATCGAGTACGCCATTTATAATAATCCGGAAGACCAAGCCCGCTATCTTCGAGGATTCGGATAACATCTTCTTTTTTTATTCCTTCCTCTATGAAGGGATAACGCGCAATAATATTTGGTTTTTTTGATATGTATCCTTTCCGGTGTACTTCATCAGCTCGGATACCTATATAATTATGACAAAGACTATCACCAATGAATTCTTCAAAAGGCTTGATTTTTAAGTATTCTGTACACCAACGTACTTGTTGTGAAGGCAGGTATCCTCCTCTGGCTTTTAGCATATCTTCAAATGATTGGCGAGCCCTGAGTCTTATGATCTCTTTGCCTAAAAATACTTCTAATTTATTCAAATACTCATACGTCTCTCGTAATTCTTCCCCAGTATCGCAGAAGACATATTCCAGGTCGGGAATACGGTCGCGCAGGTAAATTGCCAGGGCAGTACTGTCTTTGCCACCCGAAAGCGAAACAATATGGCGAATCCGTTCACTCATGGCTTCCCCCTTCCAGGCTATTAAGCAGTGCGTCAAGATTGATGTCCAGAGCTTTGGCTAAGCGACAGGCAAGGTAAAGAGAGAGAGTGCGTTTGCCACCCTCAACTTGGGAAAGGTAGCTGCGGTTTATACCGGCCAGGCGGGCTGTTTCCTCCTGGCTTAACCCTGCCTGTTCACGGATAGCCTTGAGGCGACTGCCTAAACGTTGATGAAACTCTTGTTTACTACTGTAAACAAGAGAAGACCCCCGATTCTCTCGGGGGTCTTCTGCTTGCATAAGAGCTGATTGTATTTCAAGATCAGGGGGGCTCATACCTCCTCCATTCAAAAAGTTCTTTTACCATATACCTTTTACATAATCCTAAACTTTCAGGAATTCAACAACGCTTGAATGACCGTTCATAAAATTTATGGTAATTTTGAACAATTCCCTCATTTACAACCTATTAATAAAATTTTACCACGCGCTCTCTATTTCCGAGCTTTCATTTGTATTAGGAGCTGTCGCAGGGCATACTCGATGGTTTCGTCTGTTTCACCGCTCTGAAGCAAGATAGTTTTAAGGCGGTTGGCTAGCTCTTGAGCTCGATCCTGAACTTCTGGTGACAAAGGAGGATTCATTCCATTTTCTTCGCGGAACAATGAGCCCAAATAACGCGCTTGAGCTTCATAGCGTTCCGCATCCAGGTCACTCCAGGTTCGGACGGGTCGGTTAGCAATATAAGCCAGGACACTTTCTAAGGCAGCTCTTGAATCGGTTGCTTGGGCGGCTCGTTTGAGCAAAGGCATCAGTTGAGGTTGGGTAACGCGGGGGGCAAGGATTTCGGACTGACGCAGGAATAGCTCCCAACCGCTTTCATCGGCAGGCAATCCGCACGCTGTCAACCAGACCGAGCGCGCCCAATGGATTAAGCGGGGAGTCGCAGTTGCCAGAGCATCCAAAGCAGCGTTTAAGCTCTGAAAGAAGGTCTCAAATCGTTGTTGATCGAACTCGGACTCCTCAAAAGGGGGTAACTCTAGCGCTTCAGGGAGTTCCACAAATAAGAATCGTTCAGGCGAACGCGTCATCTCAACCGCACGGCGCACCCTTAAACTAACCGCTGGAAGTTGGCGAGTGTGCCAGGCGTATTCTGGGAGGGCTTTCAGTCGTCCGATAATTGCCCGAACAACCGGCATGACATAGGGAGGAACCCCTAAACCACGCGCCATACGTTCTACAATCGCGGCGCGCAACCCGCTAACGCGGCAACCGGCTATTGAGAACAATTCTGGGCGGCGCAACAGCACTTCCCAATCAGCGATGCCTGGCTCCACAATCAACGTCCCTTCTTTGTAAAGGGTAACTTCGTTCTCAAAACACTTATAAAAAATAGCCAACAGAACCGGGATGATGCCCATCAAGACTCCAAAGGGCGGCTGCGATAAATTGTTGTAAAGTTGGAGAATTGGGCGCGGTTCGGGTAAACCGCCAAACACGAAGACATATATGGCTTGCCAGGCAGGAAGCAGGTTGCGTTCATTGGCTGCGGGTGGACTGAGATACCATTTCTCACCATCAACGCGGTGCATTTCACCTTCGCGCAAGAGCGCTTCATACATGCTTCGTTCCGGTGGGTACTTTTGAATGCCAAGCAGAGGTTGATCAGAGCGATTTAAAATTCCTTCGATGAGATTACGTCTTGCGGCTGCGCCTTGTGTGCTCAAGACGCGCCGATTGAGGATTTCGTTCCAAATGCGCGGCGAAGACTCGTAAAGGCTATCGCAGATTTCTGAAAGAAGCGATGTAAGGCTACGGCGAACGCGATTCGAGACATCCTGTCCACCGTAATACCACTGACAATCTGTCTGAGATGCAGATTGATAAATATTTAAAGATTTTTGTAACTCGTGATGAATAAAAGCTTCCATCATCGCAAGGCGGGCGCGCCATTCCCGTTCGGCTACCCGATCGCCACGCATTTCAGGTGTATTCTTTTGAACCCAGTGTAAGCCGCGCAATTCTTGAACATATTCCTTTAAGCGCATTGCGCGGTTTGCTACCCCAACAACCAGGTTTTTTTGCGTTGAAATCGGTGGACTTTGCGCCCATTGGCGAAATAGTTCTACTTCCATTAAGGTAGTCGGTAAGCATAACAGGACAACACCGCTAGCTCCATCCGTTGGTTCAAGAGAAACCTTATCGAAGTTTAATCTGTCAACATAACGGACATTGAAAAAGCGTAAAGCTCCTGTTTTGTAGCTGTGACGGCGGGCAATGAGCGGTCGAGCAGGCAGATTGGTTTCAAGGACATCTGCCAAACTAAATGTGGAGGGTAAGGAGGCATAAGCAGCTTGAAGACGTTCTTCGAGGTCTACATCACTGCCTTGCCAAACAACGTATGTCTGATTAAAACTACGATAGGCAATAAGTGAAAGTTCCCGAAGATGACCTAAAGCAGACCGCAAAGAAGCTTCCTCCGCCGGGGTTTCCGCAAGGGCTTTGAGAATGCGGGCTTCATTGGCTTGTAAGGGACTATTTTCACTCAGCCAATTGAGAATGGCAATCGCTTTGAGCAGCGATTGTTCTTGAAGGGTTAGGTTGGTTGTGTGCGCAAGTCGTTCAATAACTTCTGTCAAGGGACGCGCCCGTCCGGAGGTATAGAGTCGTCCTTCATAATTGGCCGCAAGATAGTCAAAAAGATCGGGCAAGCGCAGATAATCTCCAACCGAATGCGTTGCGATGAAATCCTGAAAGCCGTATGGCTCAAAAGAAGTCAAGTAGGTAAAAAGAGAACGCTCATTTTGTCCTAAACGGCGAAATACATAGGGCAAAGCCACAAAGACGCTGGGGTGAAGTGGATAGACCCTACGACAAAGAGCAGCGAATTCTGTTGAGCTGAGCATATCCGGCTGCCAGTAATGCAAATCGGAGAAAGTCTCTGGCAAATTCGGAACGTTTCCCTCAAAAGCCTGTGCGAGTAAGCGCATTTGTTGAGCTGGTGGTTCAAGGAATGGAACATCTTCAAAGCGACCTTGAATTTTTGCCCACTCGCGCTGTGTAATGTGATCAAGTAACGTGGCATACTGTTCAAATGCTTGATGCAAGATGCCAACAAATACAAAAGGAGTCTCACCACTCCGATTTGCAAATTCGGCAAGTTCTTGTAATAGATAGATATCGTTTTCCAACGGATGGGCTGCAGCATGTTCCAGCGCTTTCCCTAATTCATCAAAGATCAGCAATAATCCTCTGGAATCTTGATGAGGGCACACAACCGCTATAAAATCTCGAAGCCAGTTAATAAATGCCCGACTATCTGTATTTTTAAGCTGTTCTAAGGTTTGGATAAATTTCTCAGCAACAGGATTTTCAATCTGTGATAATGTTTTCTCGAAAGCGCGGATGAGAGACGTCTGTAAGGATACGCGTGCTCCGGTAACCGGTATCGTTATTAGGCCGCCTCGTTCCGTTGTCCAACGCTGAATCCGTTCAGCCAGATCGGGATGATTTTGGCGTAACTTTTCGCGCGCTAGGTTTCCATTTGCCAATCCATCTAAGGTATGACTCAAAAACAATCCAAAAAAGGATTTACCCGAACCATAGGGGCCGGTGATTGTCCAGGCACGCCCTCGGTCTTGTTCGATACCATTAAAAATTCGCTCCAGTGTATATAATGCCTGCGCAGTAGGCACATATTTCTCTACCAGATGTCTGTTAACAAAATCTTCTTCTAGCCGTATTGAGCGAATACTGCTTTGCTGTAGGTTGACAACATCCTTTAGCCTTAGGTCACTCATAGTAGTTTCTTAATAATTCCCAGCCGTTATCGATCGAGAGTTCTTGCCAGTAAATTTGCCATTGGCCTGCTGCTTCTCGCAATCGCAAATTAACTTTCGTAGCGGTCTCGAGTTTTTCAAGATAATCCATCACCGAGTGATCATCCAATTTGAAAAGTTGGCCTGGGCTACCGGGATGATAAATACATTCATCAACGGTCGCTGTATTGCGTGTTTGAAAGTGTCGGCACAAATACGTTATCAAAGCAAAACCAAAGATTTCAAGAGGGAGGGTTGGTTTTCGGCCCACGTCAAAACGATAGACGCGTTCGTTTTGTTGAATTAAACCTAACTCTACCAGAGGACAATCCAGGCTTTCTTCTGGGCTTAAACCTTGACGAACTTGGGTAGATGTGTAAGTGCGCAGAAAGACATCTATTTCACGCTCGATCATGGCTGAGGTAGTACGAAGGCCTATATGGATCAGTTGTCTTTCGATAAAATCGATAAGTTGCTCTTTACGGAATTCAACATCGAAGTAACGTGAGAAAATCAGGTACCAAACTAATCCTTGCTCTCGATTACTTGCCAGTTGCCAATGAATTAACCATAATGTGCCTATATCTTCGAGGTATGGGTCCCATCCACCATCAACCAACAGAGCTTTTCCCAATCGAGTTGGTTGAATGTAATCTCGTCTTCTAGATGGCTCCTCCAGAAATCCGGTTGCTAACCCCCAGTAACGAATGGAGGTCGCCATGTTCTTTCCTACCCCTAGCCTTACAAAGGCATCCTCCTGATTAAAGATAGCCGGATCTTCAAGAGCAAAATCTACTGCTTTTTTGAGCCACCCTTGTCGAAAGACAAACTTCTCATGTCCTCCAAAATGAGGCCGAGAAAAGCTCTGATCAGTAGTCATGGTATTTTTTGTGACCAGTTTTTTTGACGAATAGATTTTTCCCTCTCCTCCTAATGACTTTGGCTAAATGTGGGTCAAAAACCTACGATTTTCAGATTTTTATTTTACCACACCGTTTGCGTCTCCCATGCGCCGCTCAGCTACTCTCACCCCTCTGCCCAATCTTACGGTAGTGCCATCTGCAACGCCCACAGGGTTGCCATGCCCACGGCAAGGGTGAGCAGGACGTTGCGAGTGCGCCAGGCAACCACGCTCGCCGCCAGTGCAGCCG
>DAOTZA010000135.1:0-27737 GCA_034434515.1 Anaerolineales bacterium
GAATGCGCCGTTCCAGGCTCTCGGCCTGAGCAGGAGACAAGCGCAGCGTGCGCAAGGCCTTGGCAATCTGTGCCGGAGCACCGTGTTTTGCAGCAATTATCCCGATGACCAACAAAGCCAGGCGTTCCAAACTCCTCCCATCGATCCCTTCGGTCAGGGTTTCTTGCAACAGTTGCAGGATTTTTTGGTAAACTTGTTTTGGTGGCATGATGTTCTCCTTCCTTTTGGGATGAAAATGTTTTTGAATGGGAATATCATGCCACTTTTTGCTAATTTTTCAAGAGGAATTGTCCCTTATCCCCCGATCTGTCCGCCCCTGAACCCACAAGGGGAGAGGGGAGTTTGACTCCCTTCTTCCTTAGGGAGAAGGGTCGGGGATGAGGGATAATTGAAACCTCTCAGAGAATGTGATATAAAATAACCAATGCCAGAAAACAATGACATTTTCTTTGAAGTCGATACGCCACTCGGGTTCTGCGTTCGGGTGAGCGTTGTGTACTGGCAGGTGATTGTCACGATAAAGCACCCGATCATGCTGGGACGCGAAATGGATATTCAAGATGTTTTGCAAAACCCTGAAGAAATCCGCTTGAGCAAAAAAGACCCGCGCGTTTATCTGTTCTATAAGGCTGAACGAATCGGAAGGTGGATTTGTGCCGTGACAAAACGACTGGATGGGGAAGGGTTCTTGATTACAGCTTATCCGACCGAGGCTGTGAAAGAAGGAGAACGAATATGGCCCAAATAAAGGTATATTACGACCCACGGGGGAATACGTTGACTGTCTGGTTTGGTAATCCTCAGGATGAAGCCGTCGCTGAAGAAACGGGTGATGAAGTGATCTTGATGAAAGACAAAAACGGCAATGTTATTGGTTTTGAAAAATTAAATTACGTCTTGCCAGCTTCGGTTCGGTTGCAAGTGGAAGTTGAAACGGTTGCCGCTTGAGCATAGGGCGAGGGGAGATTGCCCTCACCCCCAGCCCCTCTCCCAAGATGGGCGAGGGGAGAATGCCCTCACCCCCGGCCCCTCTCCCAGGGCAGGAGAGGGGGGAATGCCCTCACCCCCGGCCCCTCTCCCAGAACGGGAAAGGGGAGAAGAGCCTCACCCCTTGCCCCTCTGCCAGGGCGGGAGAGGGGAGATGGATGGCTTCACACACGCTCCAGGATGGTCGCCGTTGCCATGCCATGCCCAATGCACATGGTCTGCAAACCATAGCGCCCCTGACGACGGTGTAGCTCATAAACCAGCTTGGTCATCAAGATCGCTCCCGTAGCCCCTAAGGGGTGTCCTAGCGCAATCGCTCCGCCGTTGGGGTTGACGCGCTGCGGGTCGGGTTGCAGTGCTCGCTGCCATGCCAGCACGACCGAGGCAAAGGCTTCGTTGATTTCGATCACATCCAGGTCGTCAAGGGACAGGGCAGCGCGCTTCAGCACCTGGCGAGTGGCCGGAATGGGGCCTTCCAACATGAGCACCGGATCGCTGCCGACCACTACCCGCGCCACCAGCCGCGCCATGGGCAGCAGGTTGTAGCGTCCCACGGCTTTTGCCGAGGCAAGCACGACTGCGCCAACCCCATCGCTGATCTGACTGGAGTTACCAGCAGTGATTTTACCGTCTTCTTTAAAGGCTGGTTTGAGGGTTGCCATCTTCTGCCGGTCGGGTGGCATCCGCACCCCCTCATCCTGGCTCACCAGGACTCCATCAGGCCGCTGAATGGGCAAAATTTGCTCTGCAAACCACCCGTTTTGAATCGCTTGCATCGCTCTAAGGTGGGATTGATAACCGAAATCATCCATCTCTTCGCGGCTCAAGCCCCACTTATCGGCAATCAACTCGGCGCTGAGACCTTGATGGACGAGAGCATAGGGGAAATCGGGCGGCCATTCGGGGGGCCAATCACTCCCCATGCGCACGCGGGACATGATCTCAGTGCCGCCGGCGACCACGATCTCCATATCGCCGGCCAGGATCGCCTGGGCAGCAAAGTGAATGGCTTGCTGGCTGGAACCGCACATGCGATTGAGGGTTACCGCCGGCACTTCAACCGGATAGCCGGCCTGCAGCACCGCCAGGCGGGCGAGGTTTGCTCCCTGTTCCCCGATGGGGGTCACACATCCCCAGACCACATCGTCCACCTGGCGCGGTTCAATCCCGGCGCGGCGCACAACTTCCTGTAAGACGCAAGCGGTCAGGTGCAGCGGGGTGAGAGAAGAAAGCGCCCCACCCGCTTTGCCCACCCCAACGGGCGTGCGCACCGCCGAGAGGAGAAACACTTCGCTCATCCGTATCCTCCTTTGGAAATCGTTCTCCTTTTCAGTATAGCATAGAAGCAGCAACTAACGCCAAAACAGGAAAATCATCCCTCGTTTTTTCGAGTTTCTTGCTATAATTTGGATACTTAAAGGTGTCTTTAATCGCCATTCCCATCCTGTGAGCAAATCTGCCATGAGCCAATCCACTCCCCCCTCTTTTGAATCAACCCTCTCTTCCCTGGCTCCGCAAGGGCGCACCGCGCTCTTACCTGCCCTGCATGCTGCTCAGGAAGCCTACGGCTACATCTCCGATCAAGTTGCGGCTCAGATTGGGCGAGCGTTAGGCGTCCCGTTAGCCGAGGTATTTGGCGTGATCGAGTTTTACACCCTCTTGCACCGCCAGCCGGTGGGAGAGGTTTTTTTGCACGTCTGCAATGACCCGGCCTGCGCGCTGGCTGGGGCTGATACGGTCTTCAAGCAAATCGTCTTTCAGACCGCTGAAGCCGCGGTCGGCGAAGCGGGTGCGCCGGCGGTCAGGGTGGAGAAATCGGCTTGCCTGGGCTTGTGCGATCACGCTCCGGCTGTTTTGGTGCAGAGCCTGCCGGCTAAAGCCTCGCCTGCCCAGACCTGGCAGGAACTGGTCGCAGCTACCGCCACGCGTCCCCTGACCTACGTGGATGGAGATGTGCGCTTGTTGACCGCTTTATGCGGTCGCCATACCACGGTGCGCTTGGAGGAATATCGCCAGCACCAGGGCTATCAAGCCTTTGAGCAAGCGTTAAAACAATCTCCTGCTTCGATAATCGAAAGCGTTAAACAATCTGGTCTGGTGGGGCGCGGGGGAGCGGCTTTTCCCACCGGGCTAAAATGGGAAAGCGCCGCCCAGGCGCCTGGTTCTCCCAAGTATGTCGTCTGTAACGCCGATGAAGCTGAACCTGGCGCCTTTAAAGACCGCGTTCTTATGGAAGATAATCCTCATGCGATTATCGAAGGCATGCTCATTGCTGCCTATGCCATCGGCGCCAGCAAAGGGTATCTCTACATCCGCGGCGAGTATCTGCTGCCCTATCGGGTGATGAAAGCGGCGGTAGAAGAAGCCCAGGCTGGTGGCTGGCTGGGTGAGCGTATTTTGGGAAGCGATTTTTCCTTTGAAATTGAAATCCGTCGTGGCGCAGGAGCATACATTTGCGGGGAGGAAACCGCTCTGTTTGAGTCCATCGAGGGTAAACGCGGCTTCCCTCGTCTTAAGCCTCCCTACCCAACCACGCATGGCTTGTTTGGAAAACCGACCGTAATCAACAATGTCGAAACGCTGGCGAATATCCCCCTCATTCTGCGCCTTGGGGTGGAGGCGTATCGCCGTTTGGGCACGCCCCAATCGCCTGGCCCGAAGTTGTTTTGCCTGTCGGGAGATGTCAACCGCCCGGGCTTATATGAAGTGCCGCTGGGTGTGCCGTTGCGCCATCTGATTGAGGATTTGGGGCAGGGCATCCGCCATGGCAATAAATTCCAGGCTGCCCTGATCGGCGGCGCAGCCGGGGCTTTTGCCACCCCTCAGCACCTGGATGTGCCGCTTAGCTTTGAGGGGTTACGCGCCGCCGGCATTCCGTTGGGCGCCGGCGTAGTGACCGTCTTTGATTCCCACCGCGATCTGCGCGATGCGTTCTACCGTCTGGCGCGCTTTTTTGCCGAAGAATCGTGCGGCAAGTGTTATCCCTGTCAGATGGGAACCCAACGCCAGTTGGAAATCATGGAGCGGGTGCTGCATGGCAAGCCCCTGCCAAGCGATTGGGAGCGCTTACAGGATGTTGGTTGGACGATGACCGATGCTTCGATCTGCGGTTTGGGGCAGACAGCCGCCTCGGCGATTTTGAGCGCCATGCAACACTGGCCAGATTTATTTCGCCCTCCCAGGGAATTGCAATGAACACCACCTCGTGAAAAACACTCAAAGGAAATGGCTATGACCCAAGACCGCATTCACCTGACCATAGACGGCATCTCCACCCAGGTCTCCCCAGGTACTACCATCCTGAAAGCAGCCTTGCAACTGGGTATCGACATCCCGACCATCTGTTACCACGATTACTGCACGGCGAATGCCCTGTGTCGCATCTGCGTGGTGGAAGTCAAAGGGGCGCGAGTATTGGTGCCGGCTTGTACCGCCACGGTACAGGAAAATATGGAGGTCAGCACCACCAGCGAGCGCGTGCAGCGCGCCAGGCGCACAATCCTGGAGATGCTTTATGCGACGGTGGATCTGTCCGAGGCGCCTGAAATTGAAGCGATGGCTGAGGCGTATGGGGTAAACCGCGATCGTTTTCCGGGAGCAGAGCTGCGCCATGTTCCTCTAATTGACGACAACCCGATGTACATTCGCGATTATACCAAATGCGTGTTGTGCTGGCGTTGCGTCCAGGTCTGCGCCGAAGATGCCCAATATACTTACGCCATTAACTTCAAAGGACGGGGCTATGAAACGCAGATCAGCACCTTCTACGAAGTGCCGATGCCCGAATCGACCTGCGTCTTCTGCGGACAGTGTATCGGCGTCTGCCCAACCGGCGCCTTGAAGTTCAAACGCCAGCATCTTTTGGAAGTCGGTTATGCCCTGGAGGATATTCTGCAAATGACGCGTTCGGAACGCAGCGGGCGCCGCCGGCGGGCGGAACGCAGCGCATAAGGAGGTTTCGCTATGCTCACCCCCGATCGAGTTGTTTCCACCGTCTGCCCCTTTTGTGGGGTTGGTTGTAACCTAGAATTGCATGTCAAAGAGGATTTTATCTATCACGTCTCTGCCCCGTTTGATTCGGTTGTCAACCACGGTAATTTGTGTGTCAAGGGGCGCTTTGGGACAGATTTTCTCTATCACCCGCGGCGCATCACCACGCCGCTGATTCGTAAAAAACCCCAAAAGGCGGGCGAACGCACCCAGGCTTTTGACCTTGAGGAATGGCAGCCCGTTTCCTGGGACGAAGCCCTGGAGCTGGTTTCCGATCGGCTGGTGGAAATTTATCGTCAGCACGGCTCAGATGCCCTGGCCGTGTATTGCTGCGCCAAAGCCACCAATGAGGATAATTACCTGCTGCAGAAGATTTATCGCGCCCTGTTTCGCACCAATAACGTCGATCACTGCACCCGCTTGTGTCACGCTGCCAGCGTGGTCGCTTTGCAGATGGCGATTGGCTCCTCGGCGATGAGCAACACGGCTGCCGAGGTGATTGACAACGATGTGTTCATCCTCACCGGCTCTAACCCCACCGAGAATCATCCCATTATTGCCCTGCAGATGAAAGCCGCAGTGCGCAAATATGGCGCCAAATTGATTGTGGTTGACCCGCGACGCATTGAGATGGTGGACTACGCCACCCTCTACCTGCCGCTCAAACCCGGCACGGATGTGCCAGTCTTTTCCGCCATGGCGCATGTCATCCTCAAAGAGGGGCTGTACAATCGCGAGTTCATCGCCCAGCGCACCGAGAACTTTGAAGCCTTTGCCGCATCGATGGAAAAATTCACCCCCGAAGTGGCTGAAGCGATCAGCGGCGTGCCAAAAGAATTGATCATTGAAGCGGCGCGCCTGTATGCGACGGCAAAGAATGCGGCCATCTATTGGGCGCTGGGCATCCCGGAGTCTACGCATGGGACGGCAAACGCGCTCAGTCTGGTCAATCTTGCCCTGCTCACCGGTCACATTGGGCGGCGCGGCACGGGGTTGAATCCGTTGCGCGGGCAGAACAACGTGCAAGGCGCCTCGGACATGGGGGCGATGCCCTGGCATTATCCTGGCTATCAGCGCGTCGATGACGAACAGAATGCGGCGCGGTGGGAACGCTTGTGGAACGTCGAACCGGGTGGATTGAGCCGTCGCTTGGGCTTGACTACCACCGAAATCCTCAGCGCGGTGGGTCACAATGGCGTGCGCGCGCTCTACATCATGGGTGAAAACCCGATGATGTCCGAGCCCAACCTCAATCACACCCGCCAAAAGATGACCGAGCTGGAGTTTCTGGTGGCACAGGACTTGTTCATCAATGAGTCAGGGGCATTTGCCGACGTCTTTCTGCCGGCTGTCTCCTGGGCAGAAAAAGATGGCACGTTTACCAATACCGACCGTCGCGTGCAGCGGGTGCGCCGCGCCATTCCGCCGCGCGGTCAGGCGCGGGCAGATTGGGAAATCCTCTGCGATCTGGCAAAGCGCATCGAGCGCAAACTCGGCCGCCCGCATAGCGCCTATTGGGATTATCGCCATCCATGCGAGATCATGGATGAGATTCGGCGCGGCGTGCCGGAATACGGAGGCATCACCTACCAGCGCCTCGATAGCGAAGGCGGCTTGCAAACGCCGGTCTGGGATGAAAGCCACCCCGGCACACCCTATCTCTTCAGCGAGACCTTTCCGCGCGGGCGAGGCAAGTTTCATCCGCTGGACTACACGCCCAATGCCGAGATGCCAGATGAGGAATATCCCTTTGTGCTTAGCACCGGCCGAGTGCTAGAGCACTGGCACGGCGGGACAATGACGCGCCATTCGTGGATGGATGACCTCTACCCTGAACCACTGGTGGAGATCCACCCGCACGATGCCGGCACCTTAGGCATCCATAACGGCGATGCCGTGCGGGTGACCTCGCGCCGCGCTTCGATTGTCCTGCGCGCTCACGTCACCGATAAGACCAACCGCGGCGTGGTTTTTATCCCTTTCCACTTTCATGAAGCCGCAGCCAATCTGCTCACCCACGATCAGTTAGACCCGCAAGCCAAAATTCCCGAATATAAAGCCGCTGTCGTGCGGTTGAGCAAGGCGCGTGAGGAAGAATTGGCCGGGCGACCCGAACCCCAGCCCCGTGGACGGCGCTAAGGGTTTAAATATGCCGATTATCGTTATTCAAGCCATGACATCCTTCATTGACAGAACCGCTTAACTATGTGAAAATAGGCGCAGAGTGTCGGTCGATTGTTCGGCAGGGGTAAAAATTTCTTAACGATATCGAAGGCAGCTTAACGGTATCTCTGAAAAAACGATATCTCAATCGATTTGCGGAGAGACTCGGAAAGGAGGGCTGATTTTAGAGCAAGCGAGAAACGATTCATATTTTCCACTCCACCCAACGGTATTCTCTGTGTGGTTGTATCTGCCGTTTATGAACCTTTTCTCTTTTCCGTTGACGCAGTGTCAAGGGGGCAGGGTTGATGTGTTCACCGTCAACCGCCTGGTTTGATTTCCCACCCCGAGGAGTAAATGACTCAATGAATTTGGAATGGAGACCTCCAGCAGATTGGATGCGCATCAAAACCATTGACGCCCACACGGCTGGGGAGCCTCTGCGAGTGATTATCGATGGCTTTCCCCCCCTCCCCAAAGGAAGCATTCTCGAAAAACGGCGCTACATCAAAGAAAATCTGGATGCCATCCGCACGGCTTTGATGTGGGAGCCGCGCGGTCATGCCGATATGTATGGGGCGTTGCTCACCGAGCCAGCCTCGCCCGAAAATGACGTGGGGGTGATTTTTCTGCACAACGAAGGCTATAGCACGATGTGCGGACATGGCATTATCGGCCTGACGATGGTGCTGCTAGATTGCGGCTTGCTTCACAAAGAAGAAGAACCAGCGGTGGTCCGCATCGAAGCTCCGGCCGGTTTGATCACTGCCTATGCCCACCGTCAGAGCGGTCGCGTGGTGCAGGTTGCCTTTCACAATGTACCTTCGTTTGTCTATCTCGCTGACCAGAGCGTGCAGGTCCCCGGTCTGGGAGAGGTGCACTTCGATATTGCCTTTGGCGGCGCCTTCTATGCCTTTGTGCAAGCCGAAGAAGTGGGGGTAGGCCTGGAAGCGAAAGACTTTCGCACCCTGATTGAGGTCGGGATGCGCATCAAGCACGCCGTCATGGAAGCGGTGCCGATCAGGCATCCTTTTGAAGAAGATCTGGGCTTCCTCTATGGGACGATTTTCGTCGGCAAAGCCCAGGATCCCGCCCATCACAGCCGCAACGTTTGTATCTTTGCTGAAGGCGAGGTGGATCGTTCACCGACCGGCACCGGCGTCAGCGCCAGGTTGGCGCTCCATTATGCCAAAAAGGAGATTGCTCTCAATCAACCCATTACCATCGAGAGCATTCTGGGGACAACCTTCACCGGCAGGGTTGTGGAGACAGTTCAATATGGGCCTTATCCGGCTGTCATCCCTGAGGTATCGGGGAGTGCCTCGGTTGTGGGAGTGTGCGAATGGTTGATTGACCCTCAAGACCCACTGCGGCATGGTTTCATCCTGCGCTAATTTTTTGGCAGCAGATGAACAAAATCCATTTAATCCCTAGTGTTCAAAAGGAGTAGAAGTATGAAGAGAATTTCCAGTATTGTGTTTGTTCTCGTTGTGACTCTCTCGTTGGTGCTGGCGGCCTGCCAGCAAAAGCCGGCCGAACCGCAGACCATTCAGATTGGCTTGCAAGCCCCGCTCACCGGCGACTTTGCCGCCGAAGGACAGTGGGCAAAGCAATCGGTTGAGGTTGCCCAGGAGTTGATCAACAAGAAGGGCGGCGTGTTGGGCAAACAGATAGAAATCATCGTTGCCGATGACGCTTCCAACCCCAAAGACAGCGCCCTGGCAGCCCAAAAGTTGATCTCACAAGGCTTGAAAGAGGTCATCGCCTCCTACGGCTCCTCGGTCACTGCGCCGGCTGCCGACCTGTATGACGCCAATAAGGTGGTCTCGGTTGGCTATGGCTGCACCGCCGTGCGCCTGACCATGGAGAAACAACGCCCCTATTTCTTCCGCACCGCCGGGCGCGATGATACGCAATCCGAGTTCTTTGCCAAGTTCGCCGTCGAAGTATTGGGCGCCAAGCGCATTGCCATCATGCACGACAACCAGGACTACGGACGTGGCGTTGCTGAAGACGCCAAGAAGTTCTTGCAACCCTACATCGATGCCGGAAAAGCGGAACTGGTCTACTACGATGCCATTACCCCAGGCGAGAGCGATTACTCGGCTGTGGTCAGCCAGATCAAGGAAATCAACCCCGATGTGTGGTTCTTCACCGCCTATTATCCCGAAGCTGCTCTGCTGCTGAAGCAAGCTCGTCAGGCTGGCTACACCGGGCTCTTCGTGGGCAACAACTCAGTGCCGACCCCCGAATTCGAGAAGATTGCCGGCGTGGAGGTGATCAAAGGCTCTATCCATCTCAACGAGCCGATGCCGCAATTCCTCACCTATCCTGAGTCGATCGAGTTCATGGATGCCTACAAGGCGAAGTTCAACGAGTTGCCAGGCTCCATCTGGGCAGTGTACGCCGCCGATGCCCTGAATGCTCTAGTGGCTGCCATTACCAAGGCTGGCTCGACCGATCCGGACGCAGTGGCGCAGGCGATGCGCACCATGACCGACGCCAAGGGCATCACCGGACCCTTGATGTTCACCGAACGTGGTGACCGCAAGGATATTCCATACTATGCCTATATCTACAACGACCAGGGACAACTGGAATTGTACTATCCGAAATAGGTTGCGGGTTTTCCCTCACCCCCTCCCCTCTCCCAATGGGAGAGGGGAGTTTGCCCTCACCCCCAACCCCTCTCCCAGAGGGCGAGGGGAGCAGGCCCTCACCCCTGGTCCCTCTCCCAGGGGGCGAGGGGAGCAGGCCCTCACCCCCGGCCCCTCTCCCAAGGGGCGAGGGGAGCAGAATTCCCTCTCCCTTAGGGAGAGGGTTAGGGTGAGGGACAATGGCAGAGGCATCTTGCCACGCTGGTTGGGCAAGGGGAGTCTAGACTTGGACAAGGAGGCTTTCGATGCAATTGCTCCTTGAGCAACTCACCAATGGCTTGACCATTGGCTCCTTTTATGCACTGGTTGCCATGGGCTACTCCATGGTCTATGGGGTGATGAAATTGATCAACTTTGCCCATGGGGATTTCTTCACCCTGGGCAGTTACATTGGCTATGCAATTTTGGTGATCGGCTCTGGCTGGGTAACGCGCACCTTTGGCATCTGGGGGGGAATCGTGGTTGCGATCGTGGGCGCCATGCTGGGGCTTGCCATCGGTGGCTTGCTGGTCGAACGGGTTGCCTATCGACCGGTGTACAAAGCCGGGCGGCTGCCGCTGGTGGTTTCGGCGCTGGGTGCGTCGATTTTTATCTCCAACGGCATTATGGCCGTCTGGGGCCCCCGTTTCCAGGCGTACCCCCAAACCAGCATCCCGGCCGGCACCTTTCGTTTGTTTGGTGAAGTCTATATGACCGACATCAAACTGGTCACCCTGGTAGTCTCCCTGACCTTAATGGCGTTGATCTACTATATCGTGGAAAAGACGCTTTTCGGGGCGGCCGTGCGCGCCACCGCCCTGGATCGTGAGACGGCGACCCTGATGGGCATTAATTTCCGCTCGATTATTCTGTTCGTTTTTTCGGTCGGTCCCGCCTTAGGCGCCCTGGCAGGGGTATTTGCCGGCTTGAACTACAGCCGCATCATCTTCACCATGGGCTGGGGATATGGTTTGAAAGCCTTTACCGCCACCATTATGGGCGGCATTGGAAATATTCCCGGCGCCATGATCGGAGGTCTCCTGCTCGGTCTGCTTGAATCGCTTTTTGAGGGATTCGTCTCCGGGGCATGGAAAAACGTCTTTGTTTTTCTCATTTTGATCATCATTTTGATCGTCCGCCCGACCGGGCTGATCGGAGAAAAAGTGGCGGAGAAAGTGTAAACCATGAGCGATTTCACTCAGAAACTCACCCAACGTCTCTGGAAAGCGCAGCAGAACGGCGCTCCCCGCTCCAATCGCCTGGCGATGGTCTGGATCGGTTTGATTGTCGTGCTGCTGTTGATCTATCCGTTTTTGCCCTTTGTGAACAATTACTGGATTGACGTGGGCTTTTTCGTGGGGATTTATGTGCTGCTGGGCTTGAGTTTGAACATCGTCTTGGGAGAAGTTGGTTTATTCGACCTGGGGCATGCGGCCTTTTACGCCATTGGCGCTTATACCACCGGCATCCTCTACACCCAACTGAAGGTTCCCATCGTTGTCCTCTTGCCTTTGAGCGCCATCCTGGCCGGCGCGTTTGCCTATCTGGTCACATCGCCGATTATCCATCTGCGCGGCGACTATCTGTGTATCGTCACCATCGGTATTGGCGAGATCGTCCGCCTGGCGGCCCTGAATAACCCCTTCGGTCTGACCAATGGCGCCAACGGGATTACCGGCATCGGCAACCCCGATTTTGGCATCTTCACCCTGCGCAGCCCGCTCCATTTCTACTACTATGTATGGATCATCGTTGGGTTGGTGATTATCGGTTTGGTGAACTTGCAGAAATCGCGCCTCGGCCGGGCTTGGAATTTTATCCGCGAGGATGAAATTGCCGCCGAAGCCAATGGTGTGGATGTGCGCTACTATAAACTGGTTGCCTTTGTGATGGGAGCTGCATTGGCAGGTCTGGCCGGCAACATTTATGCTTCCAAGATGATGATCATCTCGCCAGCCAACTTCACCTTCATGGACTCGGCGCTCTTTTTCGTGATTGTCCTGCTGGGTGGGCTGGGGTCGATACCGGGCAATATTTTGGGAGCAGCGATTATCGTCGTCTTTCCGGAGATCTTCCGCCAGTTTGCCAGCTATCGCTTGCTTTTCTTTGGGGCAGCTCTGGTGGTGATGATGATCTTCCGCCCTGGCGGCATCTTGCCGCGCCGCCGTGAAGGAGTGGGTTTGCGCGGCTTGGGAATTAAGGATTTGCCAGAAGATGAAAACGTATTTATCGAGGAAGTCGTCCAAAAGACGGTTGCAGAAAAGGCCTCTCCTACCGTCAGCTCAAACCCTGCCCCAAATGGCGGCTCCAACGGCGTGGTGCTGGAAACCCAAAACCTGACCATGCAGTTTGGCGGGTTAGTGGCGGTCAATGCGTTTGATTTACAGATCCACAGCGGGAGGATCACGGCTCTCATTGGGCCAAACGGAGCCGGCAAGACTACCCTGTTCAACGTGATCACTGGCATCTATCGGCCAACGACCGGTAAGGTGATCTTCAAGGGCGAAGACATCACCAACCTCAAGCCTCATGCCGTGATCGCCAAAGGCATTGCGCGCACCTTCCAGAACATCCGCCTCTTCCCCTCCCTGACCTGCATCGAAAACGTGATGTCTGGCCCGCATTGCCACGCCCACAGCGGGGTATGGCCAGCAGTGTTGCGCACGCCCCAGCAACGCCGCGAGGAGCGTCATATTTTGGAAGTAGCTTCCTATCGCCTGCACCAGGTGGGGCTATGGGAATTTCGCAACGAGCTGGCAAAGAATTTGCCCTACGGGAAACAGCGCCTATTGGAAATAGCCCGCGCTTTAGCTACCAGCCCAACCCTGCTCATCCTCGACGAACCTTCCTCCGGTTTGAACGATAAAGAAACCGAAGAATTAATGGAATTCCTCAAGACTTTGATTGCCGAGGGCTTTACCCTCTTCCTGATCGAGCACGATATGAACGTGGTGATGGGCATTTCCGATTGGGTTACCGTGATGGATATGGGCGTTAAGATTGCGGAAGGACTACCCCAGGAGATTTATCAGAACCCTCGCGTGATCGAGGCTTATCTGGGAAAGGAGGAGTAACATAGACGCACTGCTTTCGGTCGAAAACCTGGTTGTCGCCTATGGCGCGGTGGAGGCGCTGAAAGGCGTGTCGCTGGAAATCCAGGAAGGCGATATCGTCGCTGTGTTAGGCGCAAACGGGGCGGGGAAGACAACTTTGTTGAAGGTGATTTCGGGCCTGGTGCCGATTAAGAGCGGTACCGTGCGCTTGATGGGACAGGATTTAAGCAAGTATCCGCCCCATCAACTGGCATCGCTAGGCATGGCGCACATTCCCGAAGGTCGGCGGGTCTTTGCTACCCTGACCGTAGAAGAAAACCTGAACATTGGCACCTGGGGGGTGCGCAACAAGTTGAGCGAACGCCAGATTCAAGAGACCAAAGAGTGGATTTTTACTTTGTTCCCTATCCTAAAGCAACGGCGTAAACAACTGGCCGGCACGCTTTCGGGCGGTGAACAGCAGATGCTCGCGATAGGGCGAGGGTTGATCTCTAAACCCAAGATTTTACTGCTGGACGAGCCATCCCTGGGGTTGGCGCCGATCCTTGTGCAGGAGATCTTTCGCGTCATCAAACAAATCCACGAAGAGGAAAAGGTCTCTATTTTACTGGTAGAGCAGAATGCCCGCAAAGCGCTTTCGATCGCCAATTACGGTTATATCCTGGAGACCGGCAAAATTGCCATCCATGGCGTGGCAGCCGAGCTGCGCGAAAACGAACATGTCAAAGCAGCCTATCTAGGCGGCGCCCGCCTGCAAACCCGCTAAGAGTTTCGCAATTTCTTCTCTCGCCCTCTCCGTCAAGTGGAGGGTTTTTACATGATCTCCCCTCTCCCGCCCTGTGGGAGAGGGGCCGGGGGTGAGGGATTTCTCTCCTCTCCCGCCCTGGGAGAGGGGTTGGGGGTGAGGGCTTTCTCCCCTCTCCCGCCTTGGGAGAGGGGCTGGGGGTGAGGGCTGCTCCCCTCGCCCGCCTTGGGAGAGAGGCTGGGGGTGAGGGCTGCTCCCCTCGCCCGCCTTGGGAGAGAGGCTGGGGGTGAGGGCTTTCTCCCCTCTCCCGCTCTGGGAGAGGGGTTGGGGGTGAGGGCTGCTCCCCTCGCCCGCCTTGGGAGAGGGGTCGGGGGTGAGGGTGTCAGGCTCTCAATTTTCGGTATAATACCTGCATTCTTAGCGGTAAGAAATGGTTGTGAATTTGTCAGGTTTACGGCATCATCCAAATGCATTGTTCTGGGGCTCGTTTTTGATCCTGAACAGCCTGCTCTTCTTGCCACAGGCCTGGATCAACCACGAAAATGCTTTCCTCCCCTCCATCTCTCCATCTTCAGGCGAGATCGGCGCCGCACTCACTCAGGTACTGCTGCGACGCCCTTCCCTGGACCTCTGGCGAATCTCAGCCGAGCTAACGATTTTAACCACTCTGTGGGTAGGGCTGGGGGAAAAGCGTCGCCCCTGGATGGCGCGCGGCTTTCCCTTGCTATATGGACTTATGGTCATCTACGCTATCTACGAGGCGATTGTGGTTGGAATTTACCTGCTTGAGCCCTCCTTCTACGCCCAATTTTTTCTGGCGCGGGATGCCCTGCCGCTGCTCATCGAACATTTACATGCCCAGGCGAGATTGTACGCCTTCGGACTGCTCTGTTTGATTTGTCTCACCCTCGCCGTGGCAGGGCTGTGGCGACTGCTCCTCCAGAGTAGCATTTCACCAGGCTTCAGCCGCGCATCCCGCTGGATGCTGAGCGGGCTGGCAGCCTGGAGTCTGATCGCTATAGCACTCCTGCGCCAGGAGAGCGCCCAGCCCGAGGCGGTCGTCAGCAGTTTCACGGTCAAACTTTTTAGCAACCTTGAGACCTCAAAATCCCTCTACCAACGCGTCCAAAAACTAAACCACAACCAGCCTAGCCGCATCTATGACTATAGCGCCTTTCCGCTGGTGCGCAAGCCAGACATCTATCTCATTTTTGTCGAATCTTATGGCAGTGTCCTCTACCAGCGACCCTTCTTTAGCGAGCCGTACCGCGCTTTGCTGGCTGAACTGAGCGAGCAATTGCAGGCAAACGGCTGGCAAATCGCAACCGCCCTGAGCGAAGCGCCTACCTGGGGCGGTGGTTCGTGGCTCTCTTACACCAGCACCTTATTTGGGATGCGCATCGATCAGCATCCCCAATACCTCGAATTGCTCAACAGGTATCAGACAGAGCGTTATCCGAGCCTGAGCGCCACGTTGCATGATCAGGGGTATCATACCGTCTGGCTTTCGGCATTGGAGGACGATCTCTCAGAGCAAGGCTGGCAAAAGTACACCCGCTTGTTGGCAATGGATCAATTGATCCGCTACAAAGACCTGGGATATATCGGCCCCCGCTATGGTTGGGGTCCTTCCGCACCCGACCAGTGGACCCTGCACTATGTGCAGGAAGAACTTACCCAAAAAATCGATCGCCCGCTCTTCTTCTTTACCATCACCCAGAATTCCCATTATCCCTTTGCCCCGCTGCCTACCCTGGCAGAGGACTGGCGCGCTTTGAACCAACCTGGTGAACAGCCAGAACCAGTGGACCCGCAAACCATGCGATTAATCACCTTGCGCGCCAACTATTTAGACGCCATCCTGCTGGAACTGCGTTTGTTGACCCAGTGGATTATCGCTGTCGGCGATCCGAACAGCATTTTTGTCCTGATCGGCGACCATCAACCCCCGGCTGTTTCGCGCCGCGCCGATGGCTATGCCACCCCGATTCACATCCTCAGCCAGGACAAAGCCTTCGTGGCTGCCTTTGGCGACTATGGCTTTGTCTCGGGCATGGAAGTGCAAAATTTTCAACCTGCCTTGCGTCATGAAGGCTTTTACTCCCTGTTTATGCGCCTCTTGCTGAGGCGCTATGGCATCAACCAGCTCGCCCAACCTGTTTATCTACCCAACGGCGTTGAGCTGGATAACAACGATGAATCGATCAACTGATTTTCGAAAAAGACCAAAGGAGGAAGTCATGTCAAACAAATGGACGAAAGTTCTACTCTCTTTGCTGAGCATCCTGGGACTGTTTGCCTGCGCCCAACCGGCTACGCCCCTGAGCGCGCCGCCCACTCAAACCGTCGTCCAAACCGCTCCACCGGCTTCGAGCACAAAGCCCGGCGGCAATTATCGCACCTTCGTCATCATGCCAGAGGAGTCGCGGGCGTCTTATATCGTGGATGAGGAGTTCTTCAGCGCGGCTCTGAACAAACTGGGCATTTCCCCAGGGAAGGTGAAAGTGACCGGCAGCACCCAGGCCATTGAGGGCTTTTTTCAACTGAACCTGGCCGACCTTTCTGCGCCACTAGGCGAAAACCGCATTACCGTGCGCATCAACACCCTTGCCACAGACCGCGACGATCGCGATCGCTGGATTCGCGAGAAAGGCCCGCGCCTGAACGATTATCCTCTTGCCACCTTTGTTGCCACCGCCATTGCCGATGCGCCTGCTTCCTACACGGAAGGCGAGGAGGTCAGGTTCAAACTGATCGGTGACCTGACCATCCGGGAAATTACCAAAACGGTCACCTTTGAAGTAACCGCTAGTCTGAGTGGCGACACCCTGCGCGGCGTTGCCCGAACGCGTCTGTTGATGAGCGACTTTGGCATCGAACCGCCCAGCTTTGCCAACACCCTGACCGTCGCCGACGAGTTCGAGCTTGAGATTCAAATCACCGCTCGAGAGCAATAAAATTTAATTAACGTCCCGAAGGTTTTACAAAGCGCGCTTCTGGCGGCAATCCAACCTTCGGGATGTTTTTTGTAACCACCCGCCATGACAAGTTGCGTGGCACACATGCATAGAAAATCATCCACAAAACAACGAATGATGGTCACAACCTACCATCACAAATCGTGTTGATCATTTGCTCAGAAAACCGTCCACGAATTGACCACAAACAAACGCATGGAAGCGCTATTGGTGCATTCGCGAGCTATTCGTGGACGGTCTGCCCTGCCAAAGAGAGCCTAGGATAAGGATTTCCGATGTTTTTCTCTCCTCTCAGGCGAATGGCCGCTATGGCAACGGAATAGCTTCGAGACGGCGCACCATCTCATCCAGCACATCAAACCCGCCTTGCCAGAAAGCCGCTTCGTAGATGTTGAAGCCAGCCTGAGCAAGAATTTTCTCCGGTGCAGCGCTACCGCCAGCAGCCAGGATGCTCTCGTAGCGCGGCTTGAACGATTCGCCCTCTTGCTGATATTGCTTGTAAAGCGACAACACCAGCAACTGTCCAAAAGAGTAGGCATAAACATAGAAGGGATAATGGAAAATGTGCGGTATCGCCACCCACTCCCAGCGAAATTCCTGGTTCACTTCCACAGCATCGCCAAACTGGTCGTTAAGGTTCTGATAATACGCCTGACACAGGTCGTCCACCGCCGCGCCATCTTTTACCATTTGATGCGCCTGACGCTCAAAGAGGGCAAAATAGGCCTGTCTGCCAATGGTGGCGTAGGCGTCATCCAACTGGCGGAAAAGGATGTCTCGGCGCACGGCGTCATCCGTCTCCTGTGCCAGCAGACGGTCGATCAGGAGCATCTCCCCAAAGGTCGAGGCCGTCTCTGCCAGGGGCAGGGAGGAATGGAAGGTGAAGAGGGTGTGATGGGCGGCCATCATCGAGTGCACTGCGTGACCCAGTTCGTGGGCAAGGGTTGCCACGTCTTCTGCTTTGCCCTGATAATTGACCAACACCCACGGGGTGAGATCGTTCACCGCCGTCAGACAGAAAGCACCATCCCGTTTGCCCTTGCGCACCTCGCTATCCAGGTGTTGCTGATCGAAGACTCGCCGGGCCTGGTCGGCAATGCGGGGAGAGAAGCGTTGAAACGACTCCAGCACCATTTCAGCGGCTTGCTCGAAGGGATAGGTTTTATCGGCCTGGGCTACCGGGGCGTAGATGTCGTAGCGGCGCAGGCGATCCATGCCGATCCAACGCGCTTTCAAGCGGAAAAAGCGCTGAAAGAGCGAGGCGTTTTTCTGACACACTTCCAGCAGGGTATCGACCACGCCATCAGGCAAATCATTTGCCAAATTGCGGGCCGCAATGGGTGTGCGAAAACGGCGCAGCTCCACCTGTTCATTCGCCCAATCGCGTACGATGGTCTGATACATTAAACCCAGGATCGGGCCATCGCTGCCGAAAACGCGATACATCTCCTGATAGGCGCGAGCGCGCACTTCCGCATCAGGATGGCGGGCATAGACCATCAGTTGCCCACGGGTCAGTTCCTTCTTTTCGCCATCCACTTCAAGGGTAAAGACATAACGGTTGGTGATGGCATCATAGAGGTTGCGCAAAGCCTGCACACCGGTGACGTCCTTGATGTTGACGATCTTCTCCTCGGCTTCGCTGAGGGTGTGCGGTTTAAACTTACGCATCATCTCCAGCCAGTAGCGGTAATCGCCAGCGGCATCCATCAATCGCGCCGCGTTTTCCTCATCGAGGTCTTTCCACCACAGGCTGAAGAAGAGGGTGCGGTTTTGAATGGTGGCGGCGAGCTGCTCCACCTGCGCCAGAAAGGTTTGGGCGTTCTGATCCTGTGTATCGGCGCTAAACCACAATTCGGCGAAGGCGTGCACTTTGGAGAGCAAATGGTTGATCTGCTCCAGTTGACTCACCAAGTTAAGGAAGGTAGTGCTGTCAATGCCTGCTTTGAGTTGGCTGCGGTGACCTTCGAACTGTTTGGTATCTTCTTCCAGTTTGGCAAAGGCAGCCCGCATTTCCGGGCTGTCGTGAGCAGGGAATAAATCTGCTAAACTCCAGGCAGAAAGCTGATAAGCCATCGAGGTCGTTTCCTTTCATTATCGAGGTCTAAGCGAGTTGAATGGCAAGAGAGAAATCTCTGTACCCTCTGCCGAGCGGATGCTGTTATTTTAACCGCTTTGGTCAGGTTAAGGTAGGGAAGTTCGAGCAGAAAAGCGTCGGTCAAAAGGCTCGCTTGCGCGGCAACTTCAAGCGTTGAACGGAGATGAACACCAGATATCCCACCAGCATTAAAGCGGTGAACATCAGGGTAAAGCCGTAAAAGCTCAAATTCTGAAACGGGTTGAGGGCGCGCCACAGGGTCTCTTTGAGAATCTCCTTGGGTGAGGTGAGCAAATCCCAACTGTTCCAGCGCGAAAAGCGCCCCAAATAGAGTCCCAAGCCTGCCAGACCCAAAGCGCTTAAGGCAAAGAACCAGCCCAAAATCACCCCGACATAGCCTTCGACGACCAGGTGCATCATGCGCAGGGAGACCAGGGCAAGGAAAAAGCCGCTCCAGGCAAAGGCGGCAATCAATCCAATGTCATACCACAATGGGATGCCAGGTCGTTGGGTAAGATGGAAAAAGTCGGTCAGCAAATACGGCGCATTGGGAAAGAAGGCTAACCATAAGGCAGCCGGTAGCCAGACCAGCCACCACCGCCCAGGGCGTTGTCTTTCCAGGGCAATTGCCCATAAACTGAACAGGTACGGCAGCCACGCCAGAAAAAGATTCCAAACCAGATTGAAATAGACCACCCAATTGCGCGCCAGCACCACCCGGCTGGCATACAAACTGACTGCCAGCAGAGAAGACAGCGCCAGCGGGTAAAACAGGTGGTCGGCGAGAAAGCGATGTGTTCTGGACAGGATATTCACCATCGTTCTACTCCTGCACCCGATTATATCGGATACAATAGCTATATGCCAAAAACCCGTCTGGATGTTTTGCTGGTCGAACGCGGCCTGGTTGCCAGTCGCGCCGCTGCCCAAAAGCTGGTTCTCGCCGGCAAGGTACGGGTAAATGGCCAGGTCGCCCTGAAACACGCCTGGGAAGTCGACTCCACTGCTGCCATTGAAATCGAACAAGGTCTGCGCTATGTCTCACGCGGCGGTGAAAAGCTGGCCGCGGCCTTAGACCGGTTCGCCATCCAGGTAGAAGGCAAGGTATGCGCCGATGTCGGAGCGTCAACGGGTGGCTTTACCGACTGCCTGTTGCAGCATGGCGCTCAACGGGTGTATGCCATCGATGTCGGCAAAGGGATTTTGGCGTGGAAATTACGCAACGATCCCCGCGTGGTGGTGCTGGAAGACACCAACGTTCGCCATCTGGAGCAGTTACCCGAAGCTGTCCAATTGGTCACCATTGATGTTTCGTTCATTTCCCTGAAAATCGTCTTGCCGGTGGTAAAAAAATGGTTGAAGCAAGGCGCAGAGCGCGCCGAGGTGATTGCCCTGATTAAACCCCAATTCGAAGCCGGACGCCGGGAAGCAGCCCGTGGAGCAGGGGTGATTCGCTCCCCAGAAATTCATCAGCGGGTGATCGCTGAAATCCAGACCTGCGCCCAGGCGTTGGGCTTTCAGGTTCAGGGATGGATGGAGTCCCCGCTTTTGGGCCCCAAAGGTAATCGGGAGTTCTTGATCTATTTGAGCATTTCACCAGGAGAGGTTGTGGAGTGCTGAAGCCGTGCTTCCGCGGTTTCTTCGCCTCCAAAAAAGAGTTTCGTGTTTATTCGCGTTCATTTGCGGTTTAATTTTGCCCAGGCGTGGCTTGCGCACACCATAGGAGATCACATCAGCCGTTTTTTGCATCCTGTTGTATAATCTCTCTGTAAGTGGTGCAGAATTGAGCTGACACGCAGACGAATTTCGCCTCTCCGTTCATTCCATGGCTTTTCTGGAGGGCTGAGAACATGGATGTTTTCTTCGACAGCGGAATAACTTTCTTGCAGAGCCTGCAAAGCCTGGGGCAATGGCTGGTTCTCCCCATGCAAGCCATCACCTTCCTGGGCAGCGAGGAATTCTTTCTTCTTGTCCTGCCGGCGATCTACTGGTGTCTCGATGCGACGTTGGGTTTTCGGGTCGCTTTAATCTTATTGATCAGCAGTTCACTGAATGGCGCCTTGAAGCTCGCTTTCCATGCCCCGCGCCCCTATTGGGTTAGTCCGCAGGTAAAAGCTTTTGCTGCCGAGACTTCTTTCGGTGCGCCTTCCGGACATGCGCAAGTTGCCACCGGGGTCTGGGGAATGATCGCAGCAACCGTCCGCCGCCTTTGGGTCTGGCTGGTGTGCTTGAGTCTGATCTTTCTCATCGGTTTCTCGCGCTTATATTTAGGCGTTCACTTTCCCCATGATGTGATCTTCGGCTGGTTATTTGGCGTCATCACCCTGGGGTTCATCCTTCTGCTCTGGAAGCCCATCGCCGCTCTCATCGCCGAGCAAACGCTCGGGAATCGTTTTCTAATCGCTCTAGGAGCCTCTTTTGTCTTCATCTTGATCGAATTAGTGCCTTACCTCTGGCTGCGAATCAATTTTGAAGTTCCCCAGGGCTGGATAGCCCTGGCAATTTCCGCCACAGCGGGTGAACGTATCCCCGCGCCGGTCACGATAGAAGGCGCCTGGAGCAATGCCGGGGCGTTCTTCGGCTTGATGTGCGGATTTATCTGGTTGAATCAGCGCGGCGGGATCAACGTAGACGGCAAATTCTGGGAAAAAGCCGTTCGCTATCTGGTTGGGCTGGTCGGAGTTCTGCTCCTCTGGCGGGGGCTGAGTGTAGTCTTTGGTTTGCTCACCTTCAATGAATTGCTCACCTTTCTGCTGCGTTACCTGCGCTATGCCCTAACCGGGTTATGGATCTCGGCCGGAGCGCCATTGCTATTCATCCGGTTAAAGTGGATGAGAACTTCTTAGACGACAACCTTTGGGCTTTGCGCAAGCGGGGCTTGCGCGCTCTATAGCGTGATCAGTCTTTCGTCCGCAGGCTTTTGTCACCTTCGATCAGGCGCAAGAACTTTTCGGTCAAGCGAGGGTCAAACTGGGTGCCGGCTAACGAGCGAATAATTGCCAACGCTTCGTCCAGGGAGTAAGCATTGCGATAGGGGCGATCGGAGGTCAGGGCGTCGAAGACATCCACTAGGGCAAACATGCGCGCCGCCAAAGGGATATTCTCGCCACTGATCCCCAACGGATACCCGGAACCATTCCACCATTCATGGTGAAGATAGGGAATATCCAGCGAATCTTTCAGGTAGGCAATATCCTTCAACAATTCATAGGCAATCAAGGGATGACGGCGCATGACCGTCCACTCTTGTTCATCCAGCGGTCCTGGCTTATTGATAATCGAGCTGGGAATGACCATCTTCCCAATATCATGCAGCAAAGCCCCATAGCGCAGGGGCTGTAGTTCGTCTTCTCTGAAACCCAGTTGACGGGCAAAGCGTAACATCAATTCAACCACGCGATGGCTGTGACCAGCCGTCTCCTGTTCGTGCAATTCCAGGGCGCGCGCCCAGCCCTGTATGGTAGCCTCATACGCTACCGCCAGATTGACATTTGCCTCGGCTAACTTGGCTTCGGTCTGGCGTTGACGTTCCTGTTGGCGCAAGGCACGAATGCCAAACGAAATATCATCGGACAGCTCACGCAGCAGGTCGATCTCTTCAGGATAGAAGGGTTCTTCGGCGCGGCTATAGACAAATAATGAGCCGAAAATTTCTTCATCCAGAGAAAGCGGAAAGACCAGATAAGCTTGCAGCCGCTCAGCAATCTTTTCGATGTCGTTCTTATTCTCTGCATTTGTTTGCGGCCATCCCTGCCATTGGTGAAGATGGCTTTCCAGGTCTTGATCCTGCAAGCCTTTTTCCAGAGTCTGTTCGCTTAATTTTTGAATCACCTCGCTCAATTCCCCGTGAATGGCAATCGAACGCAAACCTTTGCTTTGCGCATCAACCACGCCAATCCAGGCAAGAGGATAGCCGCCAGTGTTAGCCAGGATGTTGCACATCTCCTGGAGAAGCTGGTTTTCATCCTTTGCCCGCACCAGCGCCTGATTGCATTCGCTTAAAGTCCGCAGCAGGCGGTTGATGCGCCGCAATTCGGCTTCGCTTCTTTGCAGAGCTTCCTCTTTTTCCTTGCGTTCGCTCAAGTCGCGAGCGACCAGCATCACGTGCTCATCACTCACCGGTGAGATACCAGCCGAAAACCAGACTCTTTTTCCGCTCAGCGGGAGCTCGTATTCAATCCAACAAGGCTTATTTTCCTGCAGAGCGCGCTGAATCGCCTGGCGGTGCAGGGTAGCCGTTTCGGGATCGAGAAAATCCTCTAATTTCTTTCCCAGCATTTGCTGTGGTTCCGCAACCAGCAACTGCGGCGGAGAAGAGGGAATATCGACATAGCGACCTTGGCGGTCAAACACAATCACCGCATCTGGCATGGCAGCGAAAAGGGCTCGCAATTCCGCTGTGCGACGTTGCACCTGTCGCTGTAAGGTCGCGCTCCACAAACCCAGCAGGAGAATCACCCCCACAACCGTCCCGCTACCAACGATTAAATTCCGTTGCAAAATCGGGCTAAGCGGCGGCTTGCCATACCAACGACTATACACACCACGAATCTCCGAAGGTGTGATCAGTTGAAAGCCATCTTCAATGGTGGCGAGCAGGGCAGTATTCCCTTTTTGCACAGCGCGATGAAATTGACCCACATAGAAAGGTGGCGAGACACGGAAATCATTATAAAGGTCGTACTTGAGCAAAAAATACTCGGCCGGCGGCTTATCCATCATAAAGATCACAACCTCTCGCTGTTGGGCAGCCTGAATGATGGCTTCATAACTGGGATACTCGATTAGCTGGTCAATGCCATTCTGGCGAAGGTAATTGATGGCGTTATCGCCGCTTTTCACCGCAACGGTGAATCCTTGCAGGTCTTTCACATCCCTGATGCCGCTAATGTTGCTGCGGAAATACACCGGCACTTCGATATCTGCGTAAGGTTCAGTGAAGTCATAAAGCTTTGCCCGCTCTTCGTTGTAAAAAATCGTATCGATGACATCATAGTCTCCCGCTTCCATCCGCTTCAGCGCTTCCCCCCAGTCCAATCCATCGATTTGCACTGTTATCCCGGTCTTCCTCTGCCACAACCCCCATTCATCGACCAGAATCCCTTGTAAATTGCCATTGGCATCCAGAAACGCAAAGGGCGGGTAGTTCTTATCCATAACAACTCGAATCGAGCGAATGCTGTGTCCGTCAAAGATTTGCCTGGGATAGCAAGCGTTGATCAGCAAGAGGCAGGCAGCAAACACAGCCCCAATCAGCGCTCGAGTCAAGCACTTTTTAAAATCAAAACTAAAGGGACAACCATTGTTTGCTCTCATGGGGTGCTGCTAATTTAAAGCAATTAGAGATGTTCTCTCAAATTTATTATATCCCTATCTCACTTCCTGTAGCTTTGTTTTACCTTACAGTTTCGTCAACCCCTCAACGGAACCTGTTTTCTGCCAATTCGCTCCTAGAGTTATCCCCAAAGAGACTATAGCGTTTTTCCCTACTTCTCTATGTTTAATTCTTTCGTCGTAGTAGGGCATGTGGATATGTGGAAAACGGCCGACGAAGCAGTGAAAAGGAGTATATCTCAGGCGAGAAAACACAGACACTCCCAGATATACGGCTAGGCGAGCGGAGAGTTATCCCCAGCCCGGATGTGGACAGGGCAGGAGAAAAACAACCGTTTATCCACAGGTTATTCACAGGGGAAAGATGTAGGCTTGGGTTCAGCTTCTGCCCCAGATATAGGCATAGAGAAAAGCCAAAATGGGGTGCTTTTCCCCACTTTTCAACCGTTATCCACAGAACAAGGTAAAGTTATCCACAGGTTATCCATTCAGCCGCTCACCAGACGCGGATCGAGGCTATCAGGGCGTCCAGCAAAGACAGGCTGGGGGTGAAAGAATCGTCGGCTTCCAAAGAAAGTTGCTCGGCGACTTGGGAGTAATAGGTCGGTGGGTCAGAAATCTCCCAACCTGCTTCGTCAGGAGTGTCCGGCAGGGAAGGATGCGCGATTGGCAACACTGCTGCCACATACCAGCTTTGGTCGCTGGTGATGCCTTGATAGGTGTAAATTAATGCCTGGTTATAGACCGGTGAGACATCCTGGGCGAACTGAGTCAGATAACGCAGTCCGGAGCCGTTTTTGAAGTCCAGGTAGCTCAGCTTAGCAACGATCAAGGGTGCAGCATTCCAGAGCGGTAGGAAAGGAAGCTCATCGGCCGCTGCTGGACGCTCGCGCAGATACAGGAGCAGCTCATCTGCCATTGCATCGGCTGCGCTATCCATCGCGCGATAGGCTGGGAGCGGATAGACGTATATCCGCGGAGCATGGAAGGTATCGCTGAGCACATACCCTTGAAGGGTGAATTGGGTGTATTCGGGATAGACCGAACCCGGCATTGACTGGGTGGCATTGCCAGGCGCAGCGGGAACGAGTTCGGGTAGGACGCCTTCGGCAAGCTGTAAGTCGAGGAAAAAACGGATACCGTTGAAATCAATGTTGGGGGTTGGCTCAGCGGTTGGAACAGGCGGGATGGGGGTTTCGGTTCCCTGCGGAGAGGGGAGGGGAGGCTCAGCCTCCTGCAGAGGCACTTCCTCCGTCCGGATCGGGGTTTCGGAGGGAACGATTGCGGTTACTGCACCTTTTGAGGCCGCTTGCTGACGCAGGTACCACAACGTTCCGCCGGCGCCAAGCAGCAGAGTCAGGGCGCAGAAACCAATCAGGAGGATGACAACAATCAAGATCAACAGGTTTCGGTTTTGCATCTGACGCTCCTCATGTTCAGGGTATAAACCAGACAAAGGTTTGTACGATTTGCGCGAAGACCTGTTTTTCCAAATCCCTATCGAAGGGTGGTGGAGGGGTGGGAAAATTGTCTGGATTGCTGGAATGGAGGACAAAGTCTAAGGTAACACAGACGGCTTCATTGTGAACGGCATAAGCTGTCCAGTCATACCGCGAGCCGGCTGCTCCCTCGCTGAAAGAGACGGTCTCAAACGTCAGCGGGTCAACCACCAGCGTTTCCAGTTGCAAAGCTTCGGGTGGCAGGCTTTCCATTAGCGGACTGAGGCACCGTCCCAGATATTCCTGAGCGTTGATTTCCAGATACTTTTCCACCAGGTTGGTGCCGCTTGCAAAGGGCAAATTCAGGCGGGCTGTGTTGGGCATATTGAGCGCAAAACTGCTGCCTGGTGGATAGCGCAATTCAAAGCCATAGTTGTAGTTGCGATAGGTATTCCACGGGTCGGTAGGGGATGACGGCAGGGGGGTGGAGGTTGGGGTTGCAGATGGTGCGAGCGGAGAAGCGGTCTGGGTCGGCGTGGCTGTTGGGGTGACGCTGGGGGAGGGCGTCTCGGTGGGCGGCAAAGGGGTGACGGTCGGAGTCGGTTGGAAACCGAATTCGGCGCGACAGGCCAGCAGCACAACGGTTAACAGCGTGAGTGAAAATCGAACCTTTGGTTGCATGACTCCTCCTTCGGGATGGTTGGCTTCGCCAACCTAGGCGATGAGCGTTCCTTTTCTCTGCCCGGGCAGAGAATGCCCTGCAGAAAAGCCTAATCAGGCGCGATGGTGGTGCCGGGGTGTAAGACGGTATCCTTCGGGATGACTACGATGCCATCCTCGATAACCCAGTTTTCCTTCTCTTCCCGGTAACCGCGCGGGAAGGGTTTGATGGTTACCCGCTCCCCAATACGGGCGTTTTTATCCACAATGGCGCCTTCGATGTGCGAATAATCCCCAATGCCTAGAGGAATGCCGGCGTTGATTGTGGAGACTTCCTTCTCGTAATAATCTGCGCCCATCACCACCGTGTTGCGAATGGTGACCGCGTTGCCGATCATGCTGCGCAAGCCGATAATGGCGTTATCGATCACTGCCTGGTGGATGATACACCCTTCGGAGATCAAGGCATTGTGTAGGGTGGCGCCATCGATGATTGTGCCAGGCAAATTGCGGGCGCGGGTGTAGATTGGGCGCTCCGGGTCGTGAAAGTTAAAGGGCGGGTTGGGGCTGGCAAGCGAGAGGTTGGTGTCATAAAAGGAGCGAATCGTTCCAATATCTTCCCAATAGCCATCGAAGTCAAAGCCGTAAACGGCATAGCTTTCCAGCGAGTTGGGGATGATCTGCGAGCCAAAGTCGGTGTAGGTGGTGTTTTCCAGGACTTCTTCCAGTACGGCGGTGTTGAAGAGGTAAATGCCCATCGAGCCAATATAAGGCCGCTGGGGGTCTTCGCGGCTGACAAAGCGTTGCAGAACTTCGGGATCGCGCGGTTTTTCGACAAAGGCAATGATGCGTCCATCTTTGTTGCGCTGCAGTAAGCCGAAGCGGTGGGCATCTTCGGCCGCAACCGGCTGTACCCCAATCGTGATCTGGGCATTCTTATCGAGGTGATACTGGAACATCTCGCCATAATCCATGCGGTAGAGGTGATCGCCGGCCAGAATCAGCGTGTAATCGGCGCGCGCCGAGCGGATTTCAACCAGTTGTTTGCGCACTGCGTCGGCCGTGCCCTGATACCAATCGGTGCTGCGCAGGGTTTGCTCGGCGGCTAGAATCTGCACCCAGCCTTCGTGAAAATCATCGAAGGTGTAGGTCTGCGTGATATGGCGATGCAGGGAAACCGAGTTGAACTGGGTGAGAACGGCAATGTGCTGAATGCCGGAGTTGATACAATTCGAGATCGGCACGTCGATCAAGCGGTATTTGCCGGCAATGGGAACGGCCGGTTTGGCGCGTTGTTTGGTGAGGGGGTAGAGTCGCTTCCCAACTCCACCGCCTAAGATCACTGCCAGAACATTACGCATCGAAACCATGACAACCTCCCTTCACGGAAAAAAGAAGCCCTCCAAAAAACGGGGGAGGGCAAACCTATCTGGTTTGAACAGGTGCCGAAGGTGGGAGTCGAACCCACACTCCCGAGGGAACGCGATTTTGAGTCGCGCGCGTCTGCCAGTTCCGCCACTTCGGCTCTTCGCATAAATAAGTATAACGAAAGTTTGAGCAGAGGTCAAGGAGAAAACGGAAGAGAATCGCTGACGATCAATTCAGGTTATTCCCAACAAACGCAATTGCGCCCATGGGCTTTGGCGCGATAAAG
>DAOTZA010000136.1:0-14242 GCA_034434515.1 Anaerolineales bacterium
TGCCCTGATAAGGTAGAGCCTGTGGGAGCTCATTACTAAGGAACAAAACCTTCTATTCGTGTCCATTGGCGTTCATTCGCGGATACTTTGCGTCCATTCGTGTTCATTCGCGGATTCTTTACAAAAAACCCTTGCCAGATGGAAAAAGTTGGGTATAATGCAAAATGTAAAACGGTTTAGCGCACCCCCCCTGAAAAAATAGGCAAAAATGGCAGGAATCGGGAGGGGGGTACGCAAAAACGGGTGGCACCTTAAAAAGTGGGAGGAAACCTTGACCGGGAAGGTGAATTCAGGGTCAAAGTGGGGCGAAAGCAGCGGGTAAGACCCTGCTGCGAAGGGGAAAGTGGGTCTTGTGAAAAATCGAACAAGTGTGGGTCCGAATCATCGAATGCCCGTCAGGGCATTAAGACAGAAGCACGGCAGCCAGAGTGGTATCCATCTTACGCGTCCGAATCATCGAATGCCCGTCAGGGCATTAAGACGCATTAGTCAATCTCCACAATGTCACTTGGTTCATGTTCGTCAGAATCATCGAATGCCCGTCAGGGCATTAAGACTAAATCCTAGGCGCCAATTCGCCTAGGTATTGGAGGAATTTGTCCGAATCATCGAATGCCCGTCAGGGCATTAAGACGGAATGTACACCCGGGGACTCAGCTCTTTCAAATATGTCCGAATCATCGAATGCCCGTCAGGGCATTAAGACGGAGGGTATTTTTGTAGCACAGGATGAATCTGTGCTACGTTGTCATTACCTACCAAAGGCTCTATTTGGCAGGACAGACCGTCCACGAATATTCCACGAATGCACGAATAGCGCTGTCATTCGTTACTTCGTGGTCAATTCGTGGACGGTTTTCTCAGCAAATGATCAACACGATTTGTGATGGTAGGTTGTTACGCTACGTTTCTATGACCGCGGCAATACTGCGTATCCTGATGTCGCCGCTCAGGTCAGAATTTCCGTTGCGCGTCCGGACAGCCGCTAGAGATGGGCATTGCGGCGCTACGCCCGAACTTCAGTCAATGGTGTGAGCCATCAAATGCCCGGCGTAGGACAAATTTGCAAAATTTGTCGTGCGAGAAGCTGCTTTGCAGATGCCGGCATGGGTGAAAAAGGGGGTACTGAAGACTGGAGCGAGAGGTTGTTTTGGAGCGAGACGCTCCAAGGCCCAGGGGGGATGGGGTTTGGAGTGAGACGCTCCAAGGCCCAGGTGATGATTGGAGTGGGACGCTTCAGAGCCATGTTTCACCAATGCATGAATGAGACGGTCATTGGTGTATTCGTTGCCCGTTCCTGAAGGGTATTTTCAGCAATTGACAGGCGCAAACTGCGGGGTAAGGCGTTACAGTCATAGCCGAATCCTCCTATGCGCGACAGGGTAAAAATGGGGCTGTGTCAAAAGGGCGTAATTTTCTTCTTGGCTAGCATCCAGTGGGAGAAAACCCCTGAAATTAGCCACTTTGTGGGACGAATAGTCGAAAAATGCGCTAAAAACAGGCTCAAAGTGGGAGATGAAAATTTGGCGATTTACTTTTGGCACAGCCTCACTCCAAAGCAATTAAGCCGCATATCAGGGGCGCAGGGGGTATAATCCCCTTGTTATGGAAAAACCCATCCTTCTTTCGGCTTCCGATTCAGCCCGCCTGGCAAAGGGCTATCTGATTTGTGTGGCAGCCACGGTTTCGTGGGCTTTCACCGGCATCTTCATTCGCTATCTGACGGTGAACTACCGCCTTTCTCCGCTGACGCTTTCCTTCTGGCGCGATGTCTTTGTGGTGCTCGGCCTGGTGATCATCTTTTCCCTGGGCAACCGTTCACTGCTTGCGCCCGGCCAGGGGCGCCTGCCCTATTTTGCCCTGTACGGCGCGGTGGTTGCGCTGTTCAATGGCTTATGGTCGTTTTCGGTTGCCTTGAATGGGGCGGCGGCGGCCACCGTCCTTGCCTATAGCTCGGCGGCTTTTACCGCTTTGCTTGCCTGGCGGCTGTTCCGTGAGCCGTTGACGCCGATCAAAATCCTGGCTGTGTCGCTGGGGCTGGCTGGCTGCGTGCTGGTGGCCGGGGCGTATGACGCGGCTGCCTGGGCGCTCAATCCCTTTGGCATCCTGACCGGCCTGTGTTCGGGGTTGATCTTCGCCGTCTATAGCCTGATGGGCAAGTTTACCGCCAAGCGGGGCATCAACTCCTGGACGGCGCTGCTCTATTCTTTCGCCTTTGCAGCCCTCTATTTTCTGCCCCTCAGCCTGCTGGGCGGCTGGCTGGAGGGGGTTGCACCCCTGCAGACCCTCTTCTGGCTGGAAAAACGCTGGCTGGCCTGGCTGGTGCTGTTTGTGCTGGGGGTTGGGCCGACCATTGGCGGCTTTGGCTTTTACAGCTTGAGCCTGAACTACCTGCAAGCCAGCGTGGCTAACCTGATTGCGATGATGGAGCCGTTGATTACGGCGGTTCTAGCGTATCTTCTGCTCGGTGAGCGCCTGACCGCGCCGCAACTGCTGGGCGGGGCGATGATTTTGGGCAGCGTGGTCATCCTGCGCTTGTTTGAGCTGCGCGCGAGCGGAAGGTGGGGAACACGGAACGTCCCGCAGGTTTGAGGCGGTGCAGGATTACCAAACCTGGGCGAGGCATCCTGGCCGGCTTGTGATTTTAATGTGGTGGCGGAGCAGGCGGGCGGACGGCCGAATCAGGCCGCGCCGCGAGACCCGCATCGGGCAGTTTCCAGAGGGAGAGCGGGCGGGCGGGGCAAGCGGCTGCAATTTCCCGGCGCAGGCGCTTTTCGCCGATGCCAAACGGCTGGAGCAGGGTGCTGACGGCGCGCAAGAGCAACTCCCGATAGCGGCCTTGATCCAGCGTGGTTGGCTGGGGGAGCACGCCTGAGTCCCAGGCCTGCACGCCGCCATCTTCACAGACGTACCAGAAGCGCACACACTGTCCGGGGCGGCGCAGTTTGCCTAGCGCCTGTAACTGGCGGGCGGCGCGGGCAGCAGGCGAGGGCTGGCGGTAGGCTGCGAGTTCACGGCTGAGTTTCTGAGCCAGGAGCAGTTTTTCGGGCGGCACGCGGCCGCCTTTCAGCTCGCTCAGGGCGGCGCGCACGAATTGGAGAATGAGCGGCAACCGTTGCCTGGCGGCGGCTGCCGTGGGCGCCTCTGCCAGGCACTCCAGGATTGCCTGCTGCACCTCTGCAATCCACAGGGGCGTATCGCGGCGGCGCAGTTCCAGGCCGCGCACTTTCAGGGAGCCATCCTGGAAGACGCCAAAATAGCGATTGGGCACCGCCAGGCGCTCATCCTGGCGCGAGGGGAGAAAGGCAATCCAGCGGTAAATGCCTTCCAGGGCAATGGGCAGGCCGGTGCGCCGCGCAATCTCTTCCAGCAGGGGTTCAAAATCGGCCACCTGGGTGGCGCCGGCTTTTTTGACCCACAACCCATCCACGTAAAGGTGCAGCACTTCAAAGCCTTGCTCTTCGGCAGCTTCTTTGGCGCGCAGCAGCGCTTCGCGGCCATAGGCGGTGACAGCCTCGTGAGCTTCGATGCACCCAAAGCGGGCGTTCCTGTACCCCAGATAACCAAAACAGGTGACCAGCAGCCACTTGTGCGCCGAGGCGCAGGCTTGATAGCGTTTGCGGCGCGGGTCGGCCGGCGGCAGATCGACGAGCCTCTTTTTGAGTTCCAGGCGCTTTTCCAACAGCGGGGAGAGAGTTTGCGGGATCAGGGCTGGCTGGGAGGCTTCGCTCAAGGGGTGCAGGTGGGCGACGGCCGCTTGGGTGTGGGCTGCCGAAGCGATGGTTTCGGGAGAGATGTTGAAGCGTGCCATAATGCTGGGGTACATGGAGACGAAATCCAGTTCGGCGACCTGCTCGTGCAAGCCGATCAGGGGTTGATAGACCAGCCCTCCCTGATCGCTGGCTAAGAGATCGAGGGCGGTTTTGGGCAGTTCGGCTTGCTGTTTCTGCCAGGGCACCAAGATACCCATCTGCAAGGCGGTGCGGATTTGCATGGCAGAGATGCCGCTGCCCGGCGAGAGGCGCGCCGCCGCTTGCAGCGGCAGGCTGGTCACCCGCGCCATCTCCAGGGTGCCTTCAAGCCCGTAGTCGTGGTAGAGAACGGCGTTTTCGATGTCAATGTGCCAGCGCCCGAAGAGATGCGCTTGGCGGCCGCGGTGGATGACCTGCCCGTAGGAAAAATAGCTGCGCTCGGGGCGGAACGCCACGCCGCGCTGCGGGTCGCGGCTGAGGGGCAGAGGGATGCCCAGACGTTGGGTGGCTTGAAGCAGATAGGGGAGCAGCCAGGTATCTCCCCAGCGGGTGAGCAACAGGTCGGGGTCGTGGCGGCGCAGGATGGCGCGCAGGTTAAGAAGGAAGGGGCGGCCAGGCTGCAGGGCAAGGCGGTAACTGAAGCGCGCGGCACGCACGGTGAGCTGGCTGGGCGCAGCGTGGGCGGGGTCAACATCTGGCTCCAGATACAGGCTGCGCAACGGCGCAGGCGGCGCATCGATCTCCCAGGGAGTGTCCAGCGTTTGCCAGCCCTGGATGACCCCGTCTTCGTCAACCGTCAGGTGGCAGCGTGCCGTCGCAAACGAGCCGTAGCGGGCGGCATGGCGCAGGCTGAGGGGCAAATCCAGGTCGTAATAGGTCAGGTCGGGGAAGGCCTGGGTTAGACGCCGGACGAGCAGGGCATGATGGTCGGGGCGTTGCACTTCGATCTTCAAAACGCTGAGCGGTTGCGCTTCAAAGAGATCGCGGCGCTGGCAGCGTTCCAGGCGCGCTTGAATGGGCTGGCGGCGGAGAAAGCGCCAGACAGCGCGCAGCGCGGGCGCTTCGCCGCTCACGTAAGAGACGATTGGAAAGCTTTGCTTCAGGGCGTGGCAGGCAACGCGCCCCTCGGCATCTTGCTGGAGCAACCAGACGGTCAGCCCGCCGTCGCGAGCGGGGTAGAGATCCAACAGCCAGCCTTCGATCTCATTCATCGGCTGGAGGCAAAGGCGGTTGCAGGCTTTCCAGGCGTTGGCGCAGCGCCCGCACCTCTTTGTGTTCTTCCAGCAGCATGGCTAACAGAAAGACCTCCAGCGGCAGGGCGTGCGAGGCGTAGGCCGCGGCGGCCAGGTGTTGATGGGCGCGGGCAAAGAGGTCATCGAAGACGAGCTGGTCGCTGCGCCGCAGGGCGCGCCGAAAACGCGCTAACGCCCCTTGCTCGTCCAGAAAAGTCTGCGTGATGGAAGGGTGGGTGCGGCCCATGTTGGCTCTCCTTCAGAACAGGCGGAGTTGAAACGTGGGGGCAGAAAGCTGCTCGACTTCCCAAACGGTTTGGGCAGCAGCCCGCAGCAGGTCCAGGAAATGCCCCTGCAAGGGATAGGGAGCTGCGCTGGCGCTGACCAGGGTCGGCGCCTGGCGGCTCAGGCCTTTGAGCTCGCTCAGGCAATCCTGAAAGAGCTTCAATCGTTTCGCCTGCGGAACGCTTTCATCGCAAAACAAGTCGGGCAGGTCGGTCACCAGGGTCGGCCGAAGGGTTTGGCGGTGAGAACGGAGCAGGGAAAGCGCCTGATAACAGGTGAAAGCACGCCCAAGGCGAATGCGCCCTAAGGCGGCTTCGAAGGCTTCGCTGTGACGGCGCAGGCGGCGGGCGATCTCATGGGTGTAAAAGCGGTTGCCGCACACCAGCACCTGCACTTCGCCCTGCAAAGCCAGGCGGGCGATGAACTCGTTCAAGAGGGGGCGCCGCACGGCGGGCGGCGCTAACAGCAGATATAGATGACCTTTAGACAATTCGGGCAGGGCTCTCATGCCCTAAGTCTCGCGCCAGAGGCAACCGACGACAATTCCACTGCGGGTGAATTTAAAGGCGAAGAACTGGTTAACCGTTGGGTGATGGGGCTGCGCAAACGTGGCTTGCGCACGCCAAAAGGCGCTTTTCGTGTTCATTTGCGCCCATTGGCGGTTAGATTAAATCAGGCTTGCAAGGAGCGGCGCAGAATTTGCTCGGCCTGGTGCGGAGCGAGCACCTGGGCAATCAAGTAGCCCTGGGCGTATTCGCAGCGCCAGTTGTGCAGCGATTGCCACTGCGTTTCGGTCTCCACCCCTTCGGCAATGGCATCGATCTTTAAGTCGTGGGCAAGGTTAATGATCGTTTTGGCGATCTCCATCCCGTTGCCGCTCGGGGATTGGCCGCTGATAAACGAGCGGTCGATTTTGATGGCCTGAATCGGGAGGAGATGTAAATAGGCCAGAGAGGAATAACCGGTGCCGAAATCGTCGATGTGGATTTTTACTCCCATGGCGGCCAGGCGTTCCAGGGTGGCAATGGTGAGTTCGGCGTTTTCCATGATGACGCTTTCAGTAATTTCTAACTGAAGCGAGGCAGGCGGAAGGCTGCTATTGCGCAGGGCAGTTTCAACCTGTTCGAACAAATCGGGCTGAGAGAATTGCTTATTAGATAGGTTAACGCTAACCGTCAGCGGCGGATCGCTGGGATAGCGGAGCTGCCACTGGCGCATCTGGCGACAGGCTTGGCGTAACACCCAGGCGCCCATGGGGATAATCAGCCCGGTTTCTTCGGCAAAGGGAATGAACTCTGACGGTTGAAGCAATCCTTTCTGTGGATGATGCCAGCGCACCAGGGCTTCGAAACCGATCACCCGCTGCGTATTCATGTCTGCAATCGGCTGATAATGCACTTCCAGTTGTTCGTGTTCGATGGCATAGCGCAGGTCCTTTTCCATTTCCAGATGCTGGACAACATGCATGCGCATGGCGGTGTTGAAGATGACATAGCGGTTACGTCCCAACTCCTTGGCGCGATACATGGCGATATCGGCGTCGCGCAGCAGGTCTTCCGGTTTGTCATACTCCGCAGTGCTCAAGACCACCCCAATGCTGCCGCCGATGCTCACTTCATGGCCGGCTAAGTTGAAAGGAGGGGTTAGATCGGCAAGGAGGCGTTCGGCAACCTGGATGGCACCCTGGGTTGAGGCAAGGTCTTCCAGAAGGATGACAAACTCGTCGCCGCCAAAACGAGCAATGGTATCCGAGGCGCGCAGGGCAAGTTGCAAGCGCCTGGCAACCAGCACCAACAATTGATCGCCCAGCACATGCCCAAGCGTATCGTTGACGTTCTTGAAATGATCCAGATCCAGGAACAGGATGGCGAACCATTCTTTGCCGCCCTGCCGTTTGGTGCGGTTCAAGAGGTGCTCCAGGCGGTCGGTGAACAAGCGCCGATTGGGCAGACCGGTCAGAGCGTCATGATAGGCGCTGTAAGATAAGCGTTCCTCAGCCAGCTTTTGTTCGGTGAGGTCGGTGGAAACGCCCAGCACATGCACCTCCTCAAAGATGCCTACCAGCGGGCGTTTGACCGTATAGTACCAGCGCGTGCGGCCACGCCCATCGGTGAGCGGCACGGCCGGCAACACCTTTTCTCGCATGGTGCGGATGACTTCCTGGTCGCTTCGGTGATAGAGTTCGACTTCTTCGGGTTTGGGGCTGAAATCGGCATCGGTTTTGCCGATCAGCGCTGCCATGCTGGTGCCATAGAGGTCAGCTAGGGCTTGATTGACTAAGACATAGCGGCTCTGGCGGTCTTTGACAAAGATCAGGTTGGGGTTGATGTCAATGATCTGGCGCAGGAACGCTTGCTGGCGTTTGACCTCTTCTTCGGCGGCTTTGCGCTCAATGGCGAGGGCAACCTGGGCGGAGATCACGCTGAGCACATTCAGGTCGCCATACGAGTACCGCACGCCTTCGTCGTACGTCTGCACGACCATTGCGCCAAACGCTTCACCGTTCGTGCCGATCAGAGGCACCCCCATCCAGTCGAGCGAAGGCTCGCCGATCAGTTCCACCTCACCGCGCGCAACCATTTGCTCAAAATCGGTTGGATCGACCAGCAAGGGCTTTCGATGACGGATGACGTAATCGGTCAAGCCCTTGCCGAGCGGCTGGGGAGGGGAGGGGATATCGAACTGGTCAACAAAGTAGGGGAAAGTCAATTGATCCCGCTTGCGGTCATAGAGGGCGATGTAGAAATTGCGCGCCGGCATCAGCTCGCCGACAATCTGATGCACGCGCCTGAAGAGCTCGTCCAGCGAGGGAGAAAGCAAGCCGGCCTGAGCGATGTCGAAGAGGGCTTTTTCGATGCGCTTGGCTTCCTTCTCGTAGCGGATATCCTCGATGCTGCCTTCGTAGTACAATAATTCGCCGTTTTCGTCGAAGACGGCCTGAAAGGTATCGCGGATCCACAGGGTGCTGCCATCCGGGCGGCGGATTTGCAGTTCGTAACCGCGCACCACGCCCTCGGAGTCAATCCGCTCATATTCTCGCTCGAGGTCTTGCGGGTCAACCAGATAGTCGCGCACATCCATGCCCAAGGGCACTTCGTCGCCAGCGATGCCGAAGAGGCGCAAAAAGGTTCGGTTGGCATCCAGCAGGCGGTTCTCTTTATCGGTGCGGTATAGCCCAATGGGGACGTTTTCCACCAGGTGACGGTAACGAGATTCACTCTGGCGCAGAGCCAGTTCCACCTGGCGGCGTTCTTCGATTTCCGCCTGTAAGGTTTGGTTTAACTCCGTCAGTTGGGCGGCCTGTTCGAGCAGCTCAGCCTGGGCATGCTGCAGGGCGGCTCTGGATTGGGCAAGGCTTTCCAGCATCGCATTAAAGTCTTCTGCAAGCTGGCTGAGCTCATCGGCATGGTCATCTTGAAGGCGTAGGGAGAGATCCCGCTGGGAAGTGATGGAATGGATGGTCGTTTGAAGCTGGGAGAGACGCCTCAGCACCGTCTGATCCAGACCGCGCAGCATGAGCAGACTCAAAAGAACCGCTGCGCCCAGCAGCGCCAAAGCGCTGAGGAGAATGCTTTGCAGAGCCGAGCGGTAGATCTGGCGCGGCTGTTCAATGGTGAGCAGCAGGGCGGGCGTCTGATGTAAATCGGGCAGGATCAGGTAGCCGGCGAGGGTCTGTTGGTTAATGACGATCTGGGTCGGGGCAGGGTTTGCCTGGTCGCCAGCGGGTGGAGGGAAGCCGATTCCCATCTGCCTCAAGATGGTTTCCAGCTTCGGATCGCTGGAGGCTTCTTCGATAGTGAACAAATGCACAGCGGTTTGTGTTTGTTCAGCCAGCGCCGCTTCGACCGCGGCATCGAGAAAGCGCCCGAAGATGACTGCGCCGCGGATCGGACCTTGCTTTGCGCTGGTGAGGATGGGACGCGAAGCCACCATAAGGTAGCGGTCGTTAACTGGCAATAACCCCTTGATTTCCGAATCAGGATTCGGGTGATCGAGCAGGAGGCTGCCAGGAGTCAGCTCTTGCAGCAGCTCAGAGGGCAACGGGGTGAACTCGCCCTTTTCCAGATCGAAGAAGCCAGCAAAGGCAATCGTTCCATCCAGCGAGACGATGGCGATCAGGTTGAGCGATAAATTGGCAAAGGTGGAAGGCGTGGGATTGGTTTCGATAAAAGCGGGGTTGAGATCCTGAACGAATTGATAGGTTTCATCATAGATTGCCCAGTCGCCAGTGATGGCGCTTAAGTTATCCAGTTCGCGTCCGATTGCCTTTTCAACCCGCTGTAAATCTCGCTGGATGGCGTCCTGCTCATAGCGATGGATGGTCTGCAACCAGTTTTGAGCAAAGACGGCGTAGAGGGTGGCTACCAGAAGCAGGTTGATTGTGAAAATTAGGATCAGCGCTTTGCTTCGAAGGGACATAGATGATTAAGTGAGTAAACTGCCTGAGACCGCTATCGGATTTGTCTTTCTCCACGAATGAATAATACCTTAAATATTTGCGGCTGGACATTCCAGATTTGTTAGGACAATTGAATCATCGCTATCGCGCCTGAACAGGTAGCCTGAAAGCGGAAACATCCCGCAGACGATGTGGCTCATAGAAATAACCGTGATCGGTACTCGGATGACGCGGCTGGCACAGATTTGCACGGAAAAAACGGATTTGCCTACCATAGGCGCTATTTGGCAGGGCAGACCGTCCACGAATGTTTCCCGAAGGCACAAATAGCGCTGTCATTGGTTTATTCGTTGCCTATTCGTGGACGGTTTTCCCAACCAGTTCCCAATCCAACTTGTGGTGGTCGGTCGTTACCCTTTGTAAAATATTGGAGATGACTTAACACGCTATTTCGCCGCATATGAAGCGTCGCACTCTGTCCAGCTCGTTTTCCAAAACCGTCGGGGAAGCGTTTTTCGCCAGAAGGGTCTCGCCGCTTACCGCCCAGCGCTGCCTGGCGAGATCACGCAGGCTTGGGCGCATGGTCACCAGCGCCAGACGAAAAGCGCCGCAATCCAGCACCTCCATCGCAGCCTGCCATCCTTGTTGGGTATAGAATTCCAGCGGCCCTAATTCGTCAATCACCAGCAAATCACAGGGGGTTGACCGGCTCAGCACCTGATTGCCCCATTCCAGGGCTTCGCCATCCAGCAGCCATTCCCCAATGGCAATCGGCGGGGCAGCAGTCGCAGGCTGCGGCCTGATCGCTCTGTGCCACCCCAGGCGCCGTTGCGCTCCGCTGGAGATGTCCAGCACATCGAAGCCGACTTTGGCTCCGTTTTCAAAGCGAGCCGGACAAAGCAGACCGCCCACCGCTGCTCCCTGCTGGCGGACAAGGGCAAGGATTTGCTGGCAGAAGGTCGTCTTGCCGCTGCCGCTCTCCCCCACCACCAACCAGAGGGCGCTGCCTTTCACAGCCATTGGATCGTCTTCTTGCCCTGTACCATCGTGATCTGCAAGGGGATGGCATAGACAGCCTGCAGCACTTCGCTGGTGAAGGCTTCATCCAGCCTCCCCTGACGGAAGACTTTGCCCTGACGCAGGATCACCACCTGATCAGCGAGCGCAAGCACCACTTGCGGGTCGTGCGAGGTCATCAAAACGGTGATTCCCTGCCGCTTTAACTGGCGCACCACTTCCACCAGGCGGTAGGTGTTTTGCAAATCCAGATGAGCGGTCGGTTCATCCAGCAGGAGCAGGCGCGGCTGTTGGGTCAGGGCGCGCGCTATCAGCACCAGTTGGCGTTCGCCGCCGCTCAGGGCGCGCAGGGATTGATGGGCTAAGGCTTCAATCCCGACCCGCGCCAGGGCGTTTAGGGCGATTTCGATATCCAGCTCGCCCGGTTCAGCAAGGCTGGGCAGGTGCGGCGCTCGTCCGAGCAGCACGTATTCCAGGACGCTATAGTCAAAGGGGGTGTGTTCGCTCTGCGGCACCAATGCCATAAAGCGCCCGCGCTGGCGACGGTTCAGGCTGGAGAGCGGCCGACCCTCCGCCCAAATTGTTCCCTGCTCTGGCTGGAGCCACCCCAGGGTAAGGTAAAGCAGGGTGGTTTTGCCGCAGCCGTTTGGGCCGAAAAGCAGTGTGACCTGCCGGGCTGGCAGGTCAAAGCTGATCTCAGACAAGACCTTTTGGGCGCCAGGCTCGTAGCGGAAGGTCACCCGATCGAAGACTAGCAAGGGTTCGCTCATCGTTCCCACCGTTTGCCGGAGAAGCTTAGCAGGGCAAGGAAAGCAACTGCGCCGATAAAGGAAGTCAGGATGCCGAGGGGGATTTCGCCGTTCAGCAAGGTGCGCGCCAGATTGTCGCACAAGACGACGAACCAACCGCCGAGCAACAAGGCGCCCGGCAGGCTGTAGCGGGCATCTGACCCGAACAGGCGGCGGGCGAGATGGGGGACGATCAAACCTACCCAGCCGACCATGCCGGCGACCGATATCAGGGCTGCAGTGGGCAAGACGGCAGCGACAATCAGCAAGGCGCGTTCGCGCTGCGGGGCAGCGCCGAGCGAGAAGGCCGTCTCATCGCTCAGGGCAAGCAGGTTCAGCCGCCAGCGATAGAGAATCAAGAGGGTTAAACCTGCCAGGGAGAAGGGCAAAACCGAAAAGAACTTTTGCCAGGTCAGGCTCGCCAGCCCCCCTAAAAGCCAGAAGGTGATTTCGGGCAACTGGCTGAGCGGATCGGCGAGGATTTTTAATAAACCAACCCCGGCTGAAAAGAAGGCTGAAATGGCGATGCCGGCCAGGATCAGGCGCAGCACCCAGCCGCCGTAGCGCAGCCGCCGCGCTAGCAGGTAGGATAACCCCAACCCTGCCAGGGCAAACAGGGCGGCATTGGTTTGCACGATCAGGGCTGAGGAGGAAAAGAAGACAATGGAGAGAGCGGCGCCGAAAGCTGCTCCCTGAGAAACCCCCAGGAAGCCCGGCTCGACCAGGGGATTGCCGAATAACAATTGAAAGACAAAACCGGCCGCCGATAGCGACATGCCTAACAAGAGGGCGGTGAGCAGGCGCGGCAGACGGAGTTGAAACACCAGCCGCCCGGCCAGCTCATCGCTCATCAAGCGCTCCAGCGAGATGAAGCCTGGGGTGGGGTAACGCCCCAGCAGCAGCGAAAGCCACAGCAAGGCAATCAGCCCAATGCCCAGCGCCCACAGGGCGCGCTGGCGCTGCTGGCTGATCGTGCGCAGGGCGCTGAGCGCCTGACTGTCGGCCATCAGGGCAGGTCTCCGCGCAGGGTGGGGATGATCGTTTCGTTCACAAAAGCTTCCTCCAGCCCATACAGGGTTTGATAGAACTGGCGCACCTGTTGCAGCGCATTGTAATCGGGGAAGCGCTCAGGATGCAGGCGGGCTGCCAGCCAGTTCAGCCCCAAAATCCAGCGCACATCGGGTTGATCCCAACTGTAGAGGTCGCCGGCGAAGCCAAACAGGTTACCCTGTTGGACGGCGCGCAGAGCTTGCCATTGCGGGTCTCGCTTGAGCTGGTTGGTCACCTCGGAAACATCGCGAAAATAAGAGACGATGAAAATCTTGTCTGCGTCCCAGGCGGCAATTTGCTCCAGCGAGACTTGCGTCCAGCCTTTGCCCAGTTGGATTTCTTTCCACAAGGGCTGGCCGCCGGCCAGCTCGGTCAGGATGGTCTGCATCCAGTTTTGCGGCGGCACGTTGAAAGCCACTGCCCCGTCTTTGTCGCTATATTGCAGGATCAATACCGTTGGTTTCTCTGCCCCCTGCACAGCTTGTTGGACGCGTTCGACATTCTGGCGGTAATAGGCGTTGATCGCTTCCGCCCGTTCAGGAGCCTGGAAGATTTGCCCTAAAGTGATCAGATCACGCTGATATTGTTCGGGGGTTTCCAGGTCGAGATAGACTACTGGAATGCCCAGCGTTTCAAGGGGTTTGCCCAGGCTTTCAGCCAGATAACTTTTCAGCAAGACTAGGTCGGGTTGAACGGCTGCGATCTGCTCGGCGCCGGCATCGCCGGCTAGAATGGCTTTTTGTTCGTATTGGGGGTCGATCAGGGCGATGAAGTTGCCTGTGCCTTGCCCGGCGTTGCCCAGAGCCACAATGCGCTGCCCGGCTTGCGGGAAGATGTAAGCGGCATCGGCCAGCATGAACAGGGCTTTGCCGGCGATTACGATCCGCTGAGGCGGGGCGGAGAATTGCACCTGTCTGCCCAACGCATCTTGCACGGTGAACAAAGAAGCTGAAGGCGGTGCTGGATAGGGCGTGGCAATTTGGGCAGCGGGCGGCTGCGGGTACGGCGAGTCAGCCTGGGCGACGGGCGGCAGTTCAGGGGGCGCCGGATAAGCGGTTGCCGTCTCTGGCGTTGGCAGAGGGGTTGAAACAGCAGAAGGAGCGCTCGAACAGGCGAGCAAAAAAAGGAGACAAAGCAACAACGAAAGATGTCTGAGAGGTTTCATCTGGTTCTCCATGGATAGAAAAAAGCTATCTCCGGAAAGGAGATAGCCAAAAGGGATGCCAAAACATCGCCGGGCATCTCCTTTCCAAGTCCTCGCCCTGCAACCGAAGGGAGGAACGGGAGGCAGCGGCGTTTCCGCCGGCTACCCGGTAAGACGGGGGTTGCCCGCCTTACGGTCCTGCTGCCGTGCGGCCCAAGCCGTTTAGGCAGTCAGGCTTCGGAGAGATAGTGGAATTATACCAGAGCATGGAAAAGTAACCTCTCTGTGTTCTCCGTGAACTCTGTGGTAAAAGGTTTTGGGTCTTCATTCACCCCTTTTTACCCCTGCTTAACCTCTTCTATACATTCAAAGACAGCGCGAAACTGGGAGCACGCCCAAAGGAGGTGGCTGCAAAGACCGCCTGAGGTTCTAAAAGTGTCGTGCGGTGGCGGCGCCCAGGGGCTTTTGCCCCCGCTGCCCGGCGAGAAAGTTGGTTTTGGTGGTTGCGGCTGCCTCCCCTCACCCTTTGGCGGGGCAGGCAGGTGCCATTGGGCAGTGAAGTTGGCTGAGGAGGT
>DAOTZA010000137.1:0-24235 GCA_034434515.1 Anaerolineales bacterium
GAGAGATGGCCATAAACAGTATAAAGGGTTTGCCCCTGATAGCCGAAATCATGACGGATAACCACCGCCAACCCGTAGGGATCGTCGGGATTGGTTTCACCGCTCATCAAACCAAAGCCACTCCAGGCCACCCGCCCGGATCCGGCCGCAAAGACCGGAGAACCAACCTTGAGCGGGATATCAATGCCGGTATGGACAACGTTGCGAAAGAAAACCCCGCCATAGCGATAATCCTCTAAAGCCCAAACTTTCATATCGGCCAACACCGGACGGCTGAACAAAAAGTGGTCGAAGGGGGTAGGAATCCAGGGCGTCGGATAGAGCGGCGGTCGCCAATCTGCCACGGTGTCCGTCATGGGCTGTTGAACCATAAACGAATAAGGATCGACCAAAGGCAAAGCCTGATCAGAAGCAATGGCCTGGACACTTGCCGCCATGGCGCCGCTGACAAGTTGCGTTGGGAGGGCGGTCTCAGCGGGAGAGCTTGAGGTCTGGGATGGATAAACGGTTGCTTCAACTTGAGAAGGCGGAGGGAAAACCGCCGGGGTGCATCCGACCATACCACCAAGCAGAAGAAAACTGCCCAACCATCCAATTCTTCTCATGGCGTAACCGAAGGGATAAGCGATTGTGCTGGGGTCAGAGTTATTCTGGGGGTCAGGGTCGGCAAAGACGTTGGGGTTGGTGTGGCAGTGCGGGTTGGAATCAGTGTGCGGGTCGGTGTTTGGGTAGGCGATGGCACAGGGGTTGGGGTGTAGAGGGCTTCGGCAGGATAGAGTTCTAACATCGCCGCATACCAGTCTGTCTGATCTCGTTTGACCAGAATCGCATAGCGCGCCGTACTCAGCGCAATGCGCCAGGTAGCTAGAGCTGGCAGTCGCTTCCAGCCATATCGTTGCGCCAGCTCGGTTAAATCAATCCAATATCCCTCTGGAGCAGCAGACATCCAGGCTCCGCCACGGTCATACGCTATTGGATCGCCGCGATAACGCGCATTCAAATCAAACGGCAGATCTCGTAAGGGCATTCCCTGACGCCCATCCTGATAGCGCGTTTTGAGGTAGAGCCGCCAGTAAATTTCAGAGCCATAGTCTTCGCGCACGACCATTAGCCAGCCAGCATTGAGCACCGCCGCATCCAATGCGATTGCCCGGCCTGTGTAGAGCCATTCCTCATTAGAGAATGGAAAGGCCGGGCTTGATAACGGTAAATAAGCATTCTCCAGACGAGAAAGGACATCCCAGCCAGCGCGCTGCTCCACGGCAGCTCTTAAAGCTTGAAAAGCCTCGGACACTTCCTCTTGCAAGTAGGGGAACGGAGCCTGTACATTCTCCAACGATTTCAGGCGCTTCCGCATGGGAGTTGGAGCCGCTTTCTGATCTTCAGCCATTTGGATTGGGAAAAGTTCTTCAAGCTGAGATAACGGCTGAAAAGTAGCCGATAGGTGAGCGCCAAACTCCCTGGGAAGCCAGGACATCCCTTTTGGTTTAGAGGGAAGGAGCATCAGAGGTATCTGGTAGGTTCCGGCTTCGAGTGAAAATGCCTGTAAATACGAATGATGAGGCGTGGATAAAACACTAAAGAGCTGTTTGCCATCCTCACTGAGAACCGGGTAACAGCCAGGGAGAATTTTGCGAGACGGCGAATACGGGGAATTCACATCCCAGCGGTAGATCCACTGCACGCCTTCCTCGGCGGCATTCCACAGCAACCAGTCACCATTTGCAGACCAGGAGAGCGATTGGACCGGCGAAGCGAGATCGGCGCTTAAATTGCGGTAGCGGTCATCGATTCGATCCAGGTCTGCTATCCACAGATCGTTTTCTCTAGCGCGCTGCGAGATAAAGGCAATCTGACGCCCTTTTGGTGACCACTGCGGGGCAAAATCAGCGCCGCTGGCTGAGGTAAGTTGCACGATTTGCGGCTTCTGATCGGCAGCCAGGCTGACCTCTTGAATCAGGATTTCTAAATTCCCTTGTTGCGTCTGTGGGTCGATCATATAACTCTCATAGGCCAGCCACTTTCCATCGGGAGACCAGGTCGGCGCTCCATCATATTGCGGGGTTCGAGTCAGAGGCGTAAGGTTTCCATCCTGGAGCGACAGGAGGTACAGATCCCAATATCCCTGACGATTGGAGGCAAAGGCAATCCACTTTCCATCCGGACTCACCGCCGGATAGATATCATCTCCTTTACCGTCAGTAAGGCGCAGCCATTTTTGGGTCGTCACGTGATAGGCAAATAAATGATATACCTCTCGATCCAACAAAGACAAAACGAGCCAGCCACCGGTCAGGGCAGTAGAATCAGAGAGCATGGTAGATACAGCAACGGTCGCGCTTAGGGTGGCATGCGGAAGCCTCTCGGTGGGAGAAACCTCCTGGGTCGCAAGCGGAGAAGGAGTTGGCTGAATATTTTCCGTCAACAGCATGACGGTAGGAGTGCTTTGTTGAGCCAGGCTTGGTGAGAGAAAGAGGAAACTTCCTCTCAGCGTCTCTCTTATGCGAAGGTTGAGGGGCGTCAGCCGGGTTAAGGCGAATAATCCGCTCAAAACAAGCAACCATAAAACCCCTCGCAGAAACCATCGCCGCGATGGCTTCCGAGGGGTTTGGGGAGCGGATGAGGGTGATGCGGGTTGCATGGTCGCCTGCGCACTTTCTGATGGCATTCTAGCATGTCTGGCAAAGCCAGTCAACTGCCGTAGCCATCCAGATTCTGCAACTTTTGTACCAACCTCGCCCGCTGGAAGGGAAGTTTTTTACATAACGGGTACCTCGAAATCGGTCTGCGCCTGATCAACGACCATCAGCGACCGTTCGATTTCCACCTCGCCTTCGGACTGCTCTGCGTCTTTCAAATAAAAGATGCGCGCTTGCAAGCGATGTGGATTGAGCACTTCGCCGCGCAGGTGAAGGGTAAATTCCATGCGTGGGGAGAGCGCTTCAATGAAACTGGCGCTGGCAAGCTCCTCTCCTTGTGCATTGAGAATGCGCACCTGCCCACTGGGTCGTTTTTGGAAAGCCGTGATGTGCAGGAACACTCGCACCCTTTGTCCATCCGTACGGGGATCGGCACGCAACTCTTTTATCCTCACTTCTTCGGGAGGAAATACCGGCTCATTCGGGTCTCGAAAAAACGCTTCCATACTTACCAACTCACCTGCATCCTGCTTCGATTGCCATAATCGATTGAGCTCATGAACTATGGCATCCGCCACTCGAACCGCCAGATGCCCCCATCCTTCTTATCCAGGGTCGAACTCGTGCCCATGATGACATAGTACGTAACGCCTGGCTTGTAGGGATAGGATGTGCCATCTGCAAATTGCAGGGTGAACAGGGCATCATCGGCTGAGCGCACCCAGCGCACTTCGTATGCATACCCATCTCGAAAGGCATACGCTAGGCCGCTATCTTTCATCTCGATGTCGATGATCTCACTGTTGCCGGATTTATATTCGAATTTGTGCGGCAGAACGAGAACGACAACATTCTCTGCGCTGATTTGAGTATTGGTCACCCGATCGAGCAAAGGAGCATAGGCTTCACCCTGTCCTGCATCTTCTTGGGTGTCTTGAAAGCGCAGATATTTTCCACTGGCTTGGTCATAATCCCAACGCACATATGCGCTGATTGAAAAGCGGGTAAAAATTTGTACCGCAGGAGTCCCGCCGGACGGGGTAGCGTGTTGGAACTTCATTCCATCTAGATTCTGGCGCTCGTTTTTCTCGCCGCGCGTTTCAATATACGGGCCCATCTCTTTCGTGTTTGCCACCAGGTAATTGCCACCATTTGGATCAATGCGGCACATTGGCGGACAATTCAATGCGCCCTCAAAGATCAAGCGATTGGCATAATCCGAATTCAGCAACTTACGCAATATTCGCTTATCGGCACTCCCAAAGGCAAAGATGGATTTATACATCTTGATTAATTCGCCATCGAATAAACGCGCCGAGCGGATTGGTCCGACTTGCTCATAATCATTGCCGTAAAAGATAGCATGTAAACGGGTCATGCCGTTGTTCTGGTAATAATCGAACACGACATCCGCCAGGGACAAGCCAAAGGGAGGCCGCCCATCGCGCGGAAAGAGCTGAATTTTGATTGCCAATGGGCGACGATCCAAAACAGCCAGGTCATTGACCGGCAAACCAGTTAAGGGATTAATGTTCGGCGGGAATCCGCTTGGACCGTAATCCACCAGTTCTGCCGTAGCAGTCGGCATGGGTGTTGGAGCAGTGGTCGGTGTCGCAGGGATGTCCGTTGCTGTCGGGGGGACAGGTGTTTCTGTGGGCGCCGGTGTCGGGGCGTTGCGAAAAAGGCTGCAAGAGCTCAAGATCAACACCAGCAGTGAAATCAATATCGTAAATCGTTTCATAAGCCATGAACCTCCTGAAGCCCTAATCATACCTTAAGACAACCCCCCTGGGCAAGAATTTAAGAATCCCTTAATCCTATCGGCAAGTTTTGAAGTGCAGAAGCCACCATATCGATTTTTGGAGTGCGGAAGCCACCCTTCCGCAACCTTTCTGGGAATCCGCCAATAGAGGCGAAGATACACGAATAAAAAATCAATCTCAAATCACTTGCAATTTCGCCAAAACCCCCTATAATCCAAGACATGGATCACTGGTTGCAACGTACCTCAGAAAACATGCGCTGGATGAAACTCCCCCTGAGCGTTCTGGTTCTCCTCCTTATCATTGGGTTTGTGGTGTTTACCCCAGAAGGGTTGTTGGGTAAGGCGGATGCCATCGGTTATGCGGTTTGTCATCGGATTGATCTCCGCTCCTACCATATTGGCGAACGTCCCCTGCCGCTCTGTACCCGCTGCACCGGAATGTACCTGGGAGCCATGGTTGGTCTCGTTTTTCAGCACCGCTTTGGCAATCGATGCAGCGCCACGCCTCCCAGATCCATTCTTGCCATATTTGTCTTCCTGGCACTCGCTTTCGCTGTGGATGGCCTAAACTCCTACCTGACCCTTTTTCCGGGTTTGCCCCACCTGTACACACCAACCAACAGCTTGCGGTTAATCACCGGCAGCGGTATGGGACTGGTCATTGCGGCCATGCTCTATCCTGCCTTTCAACAATCGGTGTATCGCCAGGTGCGGGATGAGCCAGCCTTGAAAACGCTCCCGCAAGCACTCTGGCTGCTTCTCATCACGGCGTTTCTCGACCTGCTGGTTATTAGCCAAAATCCGCTGCTTCTGTACCCTTTTGCATTGCTTTCAGCGGCGGGCGTCTTAATCCTGCTAACGATGATTTATACTTTGCTCTGGATCATCGTCTTGCGCCGCGAGAATCAATATAACCATTGGCGCGAATACTCTACGTTCCTTATTGCCGGCTTTGGTTTTGCTCTCTTACAAATTATCTTGATTGACTTGGGCCGCTTTATCCTAACCGGTACATGGGACGGCTTTCACATCGGATAAAACGAAACTTTTTTCTATCCCATAGCGTATAATTAAGCAATGGACGCATTGACTGGTATCTTCTCCGCTTTTGGCTTATCAGCGAGTGCTGGCTTGAACGCCTATATCCCCTTATTGGTTGTTGCGCTCCTGGGCCGATTCACCAATCTGATCAAGCTAGCGCCTCCCTGGGATACGCTAACCAACGGGTGGATTATCGGGTTATTGATCGTTTTGATCACCATCGAATTTTTTGCCGATAAAGCGCCAGCGATTAATCACCTTAACGACCTTATTCAAACCTTTATCCGTCCCGCTGCCGGAGCAATCATTTTTGCTGCCAGCGCCAGAGCAATCACCGACATTCATCCCGTCTTAGCCCTTTCCTGTGGCGTGCTGATTGCCGGTACCGTTCACGCCGTCAAATCAGTAGCTGTACGACCAGCCGTAACCGCCACAACGGGCGGCGCCGCCAATGTGCCGGTCAGCATTGCCGAAGACCTGATATCCACTCTGTTATCTATCCTCTCGGTCGTGATCCCATTGCTGGTAGCAATGATTGTCATTCTGTTCACTTCTTGGGTAATCTGGACTCTTTGGCGGCGCGCCAATCGCGATTACTTAAGAAGCTAAATCTTCATTCAGTAAGGAGGCATCGTGAGTAGTTCATCTTACCCCCCCAGTTATTCACCCCCAACCAGCAGCATGGCGGTCGTGAGCCTGGTAGCCGGTATTCTTGGCCTTTCTTTGTTTCCTTTTGTTGGTAGCATCGTGGCAGTTATCACCGGGAATATGGCAAAGAACGAGATTCGCGACAGCCGTGGCGCCTTAGGGGGTGAAGGGTTAGCCAAAGCCGGTGTGATCCTGGGTTGGATCGGCATCGTCCTCGGCATCCTGGGAATTTGTGGCGTAATCCTGGCAATCCTCATTCCTTTCCTGTTAATCGCCTTAGGATTGGCCGCAGAAGGCTCCAGCCTGATCCCGTTCCTGTGGATCGCTTTTGCCTGAACCTCAGAGAGTTTATCTGATTTTATCTAAATAATAAGGAGAAATCATGGAACAAACCCCCTTCCCGCCGGTCGAAGAAAAGAAAAAGAAAAACACAACTTTGATTATCATCCTTGTGGTTCTGCTGCTTTTATGCTGCTGCTGTGTTGCTCTTGGCGTAGCTGCCTATCAATTTGGCGATCAAATTCTTGAAGCTTTGAACTCCATGGGGACCTTGGGGCCCTGAAAGTCAAACAAAACGCTTAGACTTACCTGCTTATCAAACGAGAGATTGGCTCCTTCCAGGGAGAAATCTCTCTTTGTCTTTCATTCATCGGTTCATTCGGCAATAACGGATGGTCTGCTATTGCGCGGAAAATGAGGACCCCCCGCGAGGCTTATTCCAGAGCCAAAATCCAAAGAGAGCTGGGTGAAGCGAAAAGGTTGGGCTTGCGCAATTCGCGTCCCGAAGGTTTGGCTATGGCGCTAGATTTGCGCTTTGGAAAACCTTCGGGACGTTTGCACGGTTTATATCGCCAGGCAGGCTCTCTACAGCATCGGCAAGAGGTAATCGTAGGCACTCAGAGCAGCCTTTGCTCCTTCCCCAACCGCAATCAACACCTGTTCGGCAAACGTATCCGTGACATCCCCGGCGGCGAAAATGCCCGGCACATTGGTACGGCAGAAACAATCCACACAGATGCGACCCTGGGAGTCGAGCTTGACCAAATCTGCCACCATTTGCGAATTGGGCACCAACCCCAGTTCAATAAAAGTGCCTTCCGCTTCAATTTCTTGGCTTTCGCCTTGTGGACTTCTAACCACTAACCGTTCAGCAAACCGATCCCCTTTGACCTCCGTGACCTGATATTTCTCTAAAATTGTCACGTTGGGCGAGTTTTTCACTTTCTCGCCAAGAGCTGATTTGAGGGTCTCTGCAGAGGCGCCAACAAGCGTGACATGCTTGGCAACAGTAGCTAATTCGGCGGTCGAGCGCAAAGCCAGCTCGCTATCACCAATCACAGCCGTCTTACGGTCAATGAACAAAGGCGCATAGCTCAACGCCGAGTAGCACAAACCGCGCATCAGAAATTCTTTTTCGCCCGGCACGCCCAAGCGCTCTTGCTTGCTGCCGGTTGCAACGATCACCGCTTTTGCCATAAGTTCTCCCCCGCCTTTCGTGATCACGCAAAAGCCCTGCTCGCGTTTTTCTACCTTGTCGACCGCTTCCATGTGGCGGGCAAAACTCAAGTACTCCAACTCACTTTTGAACTTATTGACCACTTCCAAGCCTTTGATCACCTGGTATTCCTCAACCCAGGGCAATTCTAACCGCCACATGGTTTTACCGCCCAAATCCTTCGAGACCAGTAGCGCGTTGAGACGTTTGCGAATGGCATAGATCATGGCGGTCAAGCCCGCCGGTCCTCCTCCGATGATAATCAAATCGTACATGGTACTTCCTCCAAATGAGAATTTTGCGAAACCTGGCTTCGACCAACTCACCCGGATTAAACCGGCGCCTCGGCGATAAAGCCTTCTTCCATCATCATGTGGGTTAAATCGCGCGAGCGTTTAATAATCTTGTGAGCGTGTTCATAAAGCTCTTCATAGGTCTTGCTCACGCGGGCAACCCCTTGTTCCTGCGCTTTCATCGCCACCGCAGCCGCTTCGCGCGGGAAGACCTCCCAGTCGTCCATGGTGGGGATAATGTGCTCCTCATCCAAACGATCGCCAATATGTTCTGCCAAAGCCTCGGCAGCGGCGAAGCACATTTCATCCGTGATCGTGCGCGCCCGCACATCCAACGCGCCGCGGAAGATGCCCGGAAAACCGAGCGAGTTGTTGATTTGATTGGGGAAATCGGAGCGGCCAGTGGCGACGATGCGCGCTCCAGCCGCCTTTGCCTCCCAGGGCCAGATTTCCGGCACCGGGTTGGCGCAGGCAAAAACAATGGCGTCTTTCGCCATGGTGGAGACCCACTCTGGCAAGATGACCCCCGGTCCGGATTGTGAAAGACCGATAACCACATCCACACCTTTCATCGCCTCCGCGATGCCACCCTCCCTTCCGAGTTCGTTGGTGATCTGGCACAAGCGCCATTTATCGACGAACTCCGCCTTTCGCATCTCGATGTCTTTGCGATGTTTGCCAAGAATGCCTTTACTGTCCACCATGTAGCACCGTGCCGGGTTCGCCCCCCAACCAAAAATCAACCGCGAGCAAGCCACATTCGATGCTCCGCTGCCAATGAAAGCGATGCTCACCTCGCTAATCTTCTTCCCAACCACTTTCAAGGCGTTGATCAGACCCGCTAACGTGACCGTTGCTGTACCTTGTTGATCGTCATGCCAGATGGGAATCTCGGCCTTTTCGCGCAAAGTATCCAGAATGCGGAAGCATTTCGGTTGAGCGATATCCTCCAGATTTACCCCACCCCAACCTGGTTGTAACATCAATACCGTATTGATAATGGCTTCCGGGTCTTTCGTGTCGATCATAATAGGAACGCCATCCACTCCCCCCAGATATTTATACAGTAAGGCTTTGCCTTCCATGACCGGCAGGCCGGCTTTTGGACCAATATCCCCTAAGCCCAGGACGCGCGTCCCATCGCTGACAACCGCCACTGTATTCCATTTATTGGTGTGCTCATACACCAGCTCCGGATTTTCGGCGATGGCGCGACAGGATGCAGCCACGCCAGGGGTGTACCAGATTGCAAAATCATCAAAGGAGCGCACACAGCACTTCAGGGTGGTTTCGATCTTGCCGCGGTAAAAGGGATGCAAAATCATTGCGTCTGCAGAGGGCTTTTTGGCTTTTGCCAGTAACGCCTCCACACTCATTTCTTGCGTTTGATTTGCCATAATTTGCCTCCTATGAAATTAAATCGAAAGTGCTCGAAAAGGATTTGCTTGAAACGTGGTGATCGAGAAACACAACAACCACAGAGAAAGCCCGGTGATCATCCAAACCTTTAAGGGAAACCCACCCATGCGTTTGTATACTACCACTCGAGCGGCTTCTAATGACTCTGCTGCAGGTTGCTAAAAATTATTGTACAGCGGTTTTGAACCAAAGGGATTAGATAAACATCATCTAACCCTGAGACGTTTATCCTGAACCACACGAATGATGTTCTATGCGCGGTATGACTCCTTTCCTCCGATCTATTCCTTGGATCACAGGTAGCTTCCCGCTCCCACCGGTTGTGTTGATAATTGAGGTCCAGACCGTCAATAAATAAGCCACAAATGAACGAGTGACAACGCTATTCGTGCATTGGCGAGATATTCGCCGACAGTATGCCCCGTCAAACCAAGCTTCCAGTAGATCATTCTGAAATCCTTCAATGAAATGTTAATGTCCTTAATCCTCGCTTGATAGGTTTACAGTTTATTAACCTAACAGAATTGTCAATATCAAGTCGGGAAAACAGGATTAGAATTGGTGTGGGACGCATGTCAACTAGATGGGAGGAGCGCCATTGGACAGCAAGACCATTCCTAACCCTCAGCCAAACCTTCCCCGTCATGTGTTCAGCCAACACTCGGCAGCCGTTATTCTGTTAGATGGAGAGGGGAAAATTCAAAACCTGAACGCAGCCGCCGAGCGCCTTCTTAACCTCCCAAAAGCTTCCGCTTTAAACCAAAGCATTGACCAAGTCCTTAAAATCCACCCACAGGACAATTCCAATCAGTGCTTGCTTTTCCCCATTCAGCCCATTCTGCATCAAGGTCTCTCAATCGAACAACAAAACCATGCTGTTCTGATTGATGGACAAGGGAGACGCGTGCGGGTTGAGTGTTCACTTTTGCCCTTTATGAACCGTAATGGGCAAGGGATGGTCATGATTCTTCAAGAGGTATCTCCATCTTTGCCATCCGAACCATCGCTCTTCTTCACCAAAGAGAGTCTCCACGCTTTAATAAGCAATATTCAACATGGCATCGCCGTCTGCCGGTGGATCCGAGATGAACATGGAACTCCGATAGATTTTTCTGTATTACAAATCAACCCTCGATTTGCAGAGATGTTCGCATGTAGCCCTGCAGACTTCCTAAACTATCCAGGCGCAGAAGTATTTGCAGAGCAAGCCAACAGCTTCCGTGAACAATTTTTAAAACTTCAGCAGGGCGAAGCGACCGTGCAGTTCGAAACCTACCTTTCAGCAACCAGGCGTTACCTTCAAGGCACTGCCTTTCCCATCGACAGCGAGCACTTCTTTGCCGTCTTTCACGATGCAACCTCCTTCAAGATGGCAGAGAAAGCTCTCGCCCGAGGCGTACAAATCTTTCAAAAATTCATTCACACCGTTCAGGATGCGATCATCATTGTTGATTTACATGGCAGAATTCAGCTTTGGAATCAAGCAGCCGAACGCATTTTTGGGTACACCCGCGACGAAGCCCTGGGAAAAGTTGTGGACAACCTGATCATTCCTCCTGAAAAACAGCCCTGGGTCAATCAAGAGTGGAAGAGATTTATCGAAAGCGCAAAAGCCGGGGGAGAAGGGATAACATTTGAGTTTGAATGCCTGACCAAATCCGGGCAACGCGTGCCCATCGAAGTCTCCATCTCGATTTCCAGCATCGAGAACGAATGGATGGCAATTGCGGTAGCGCGGGATATTCAAACCTGCAAGCAGTCCGAGCAGGCACTTGAGCGGCGGGATGCTATTCTAAGCGCCGTAGGCTTTGCTGCTGAACGTTTGCTCCAGGCCGCTCACTGGCAAGACGTGATTGAAGACATCCTGGGAACCCTTGGAACCGCCACCGGAGTCGACCGTGTTTATCTTTTCCAAAGTGAGTCAATGCCAGAAGAGGAGGAAGTATATATTAAACAACTCCATGAGTGGACAGCTCCAGGCATTGCGCCTCAAATCGATAACCCTAGTCTTCAACGTCTCCCCTTGCGGCGCAGTGGCTACGAGCGATGGATCGAGAATCTAAGCGAGGGGAAAGCCCTCTATGGCTTGATTGCAGAGTTTCCGACCTCAGAACAAGACCTTTTACGGGCTCAAGATATTCTCTCTTTAGCCGTCGTGCCTATCTTTTGTGAAAATCGTTGGTGGGGGCTTATTGGTTTTGACGATTGCCATGCTAACCACCCGTGGAGCCAGACGGAAATTGAAGCTTTGCGGGCTGCAGCCAATATCCTCGGCACAGCCATTCACCGACAGGCAATGAATTCGCAAATTCAACTGAGCGAGAAAAAATATCAAAGTCTGGTCGAAGCATTGCCAGTAGTGGTTTACACAGCTTATACAACTGCTCAAGGCGCTTTGAAGGCGGATTACATTACCCAAAACATAGAAGCATTGTGTGGCTATACGCCCTACGAAATCACTAACGATCCATACCTGTGGATCGAGCGCATTCATCCCGATGATCGGGAACAAGCCATTGCCATTTATCGCCAGCATATCCTTGCCCAAACCGCCTGGGATCAAGAGTATCGCATCATCCGCAAGAACGGTGAGATCATCTGGGTGAGGGAACAGGCAATCCCGACCTTTGATCCTGTTTCCAACACCTTAAGGGCGCAAGGAATTATTCAAGACATCAGCCTACTGAAGCGACGCCAGCGCGAACAACAAACCATCCAACTGGTACATCAAGCTCTGCAAGGCGACGACACTCTGGAGACGCTGCTAGAACGGCTACTTGCCGCAGTGATCCACGCTATCCCAAATGGCGAAAAAGGTAGCATTTTGCTAAAGAACCAAGAAGACAAATTAGCCTTTGGGGCATTGCACGGTTATCAAGACCCTCGAATTTGGGATATCAGATTTCCCCTCGATTCAGGGTATGCGGCGAAATCCTTCAAGTTACGTCAGCCCCTCATCATCTCAGATGCGCGCCAGGATGAGTCGATTCGCTTCGAGGGAGAAATCGAAGAAATGGCTCAGGTACAAAGTGCCATTGCGGCTCCGCTTATGCTTCACGATCAAGCCATTGGGGTGATCACGGTGGATAACTGTACGCGCAAAAACGCCTTTAGCGCCGAAGATCTGAACTTTCTCAGCCAGATTGCCGGGACGGCTGCGCTGGTGGTTGAAAACATTCGCCTGCTGGATGAAACCCGCCGCCGGGTGCGGGAGCTGGAACTAATTGCCGACCTGAGCAATTCTCTACGCGTCGCCAGTGATCATCCGGAGATGGTCAGGGCAATCCTGATGCATCTGCAAAATGGGCTTAAGATGGACACGGTAGCTTTGCGCCTGTTTGATCCGCAGACCAAAAAACCAATTTACGAAATCGTTCACGGTGTTTATGGGGGAATGGCAGAGTTTCTTGAGGCCTTCGGAAGCCAGTTTATTGAAACATTACGAGAGAAACAATCTGTTTTATGTATCCATAAAGAAAACATTTCCGTCAATGACCGATGTTCTTGCCGATCACTGGTAGCTGTACCCTTAATTGCCCAAGAGCACAAGCTGGGTGAGCTTTTTGCCTGTCGGCGCAACAAACTCTCCGATCAGGAGATTCACCTGTTAGAGGCTGTTGCCGATATTGCTGCTAATGCCTTCTACCGTGCCACTTTACACCTGCAAACCGAGAAACAATTGCGCCATCTAACATCTCTCTACACGATTGATCAGGCGATTAGCAAACGACACGGTCTGGAAGCTATTTTGCAAATCATCGTTCAAGAGGCGCGTTCGCAACTGGATGTTGATGCCCTAGCGATTCATCTCTACGATCCACATGCCCAACAACTAACCTTTGTGGCTGGGGATGGGTTCCGCACCGAATTCATTAAGGACACGAGCCTCAAAATGGGCAAAGGGGTAATCGGCAAGGCTGCAAAAGCAAAAGTCAGCATTTACATTCCCAACGTTTATCAAGCAACCACTCCGCTGATCAATACCCAACTGTTTCGAGAGGAGAAATTTATCGCTCATCATGTCAGCCCGTTGCTGATCCAGGATCAACTCAAAGGAGTGATAGAAGTCTTTCATCGCAAGGAGTTTAACCCACCCCAAGAATGGAAATCCCTGTTTGAAGCTTTTGCCGGCCAGGCTGCCATCGCTATCGACAACGCCCAATTGTTTGAAGGTATTCAACACACCAATTTACAACTCTCAATTGCCTATGATGCCACCCTGGAAGGTTGGGCAAAGGCGTTGGAACTGCGCGATCGCGAGACATTGGGTCACTCTAACCGCGTCACCGAACTCACCTTGCACATTGCCGCTGAAATGGGCATACCCAACGAACAACTGATCCATATCTGGCGCGGTGTGCGTTTACATGATATTGGCAAGATGGGCATCCCGGATTCGATTTTGCTAAAACCCGGCCCATTGACTGATATAGAATGGGAGATCATGCGTCGCCACCCCCAATATGCGTATGAATTGCTTGCGCCGATCGAATATCTCCGCCCAGCCCTGGAGATCCCCTACTATCACCATGAACGTTGGGATGGCAGCGGCTATCCGCGCGGCTTGAAGGGGGAGGAAATTCCCCTGGCAGCCCGCATTTTTGCCGTGGTCGATGCGTGGGATGCCTTGACCAGCGACCGTCCTTATCGCTCGGCTTGGGAGCAGAAAAAAGCGTTAGAATATATCCTGGAACAGCGCGGCAAGCAATTTGACCCGGCTGTGGTGGATATATTTCTGCGCATTATCCAGGATCAAATTGACAAGGACGAGGATGAACCATCACACCCTAATCTCACCCCATGAGCTCGCCAACCATTTGGCCGATCCCGGTTGGGTTATCCTCGATTGTCGCTTTACTCTTGGCAATCCAGAGCGAGGCTGTCGAGATTACCACGCGGCTCACATTCCCGGTGCAGTCTATGTGCATTTAGAAGAGGAGTTGTGCGCGCCGGTGATCCCAGGCAAAACCGGGCGACATCCTTTGCTTCCCCTACAGGAGACCGTCGAATTGTTTTCTCGTTTAGGAATCGACCAGAATATCCAGGTCGTCGCTTATGACGACTGGACTCCCATCAGTGGTGCAGTCGCGGCGCGCCTCTGGTGGATGTTGCGCTGGTTGGGCCATGAGCGAGTCGCCGTGTTAGACGGTGGCTGGAAAGCATGGCTGGCGGCTGATCTGCCAACGGTAAGTGGCAATGAAACCCGCCCACCCCGGCAGTTCGTTCCCAGGCTGCATCTGGAAATCTACGCCAGTGTGGCGGATGTCAAGGCGGCCTTGCTATACCCTGGCTGGAAAGTCTTCGACTCTCGTACCGCCGATCGCTATCGGGGCGAAAACGAAACCATTGACCCGGTTGCCGGGCATATTCCTGGCGCAATCAATGCCCCGTATGTGGAAAATGGCACGCCTCAAGGCACATTTCGTTCGCCAGAAGAGTTACGTCAACGCTTCATCCAATTGCTGGGTGAAACCCCTGCTCAAAAGGCAATTTTCTACTGTGGGTCAGGTGTAACCGCAGCGGTCAACGTACTGGCTCTCAAACACGCCGGCTTGGGGGACGCTCGCCTGTATGTTGGTTCGTGGAGTGAATGGATAACCGACCCTGAGAATCCGGTCACTTGTTAAGGCAATAGCCAGTTCGATATCTGCCGGTGGAAACGCCCTTTTCTGATGAACAGGGTGTTTCTAACAGATTTTTGACATCTTTTCTTCCACTCGTGGGTTATAATCCTTAGCTTGAATAAGCCTGGAAAGGTAACCTGTCACACATTTCAGGCGCACCCTATCGAATTTCCAATCCTGAACTTCGCTTGAAGTTCATCATCGGAGCAATTGTAATGGAAAAACAACACTATCTGGATTTATATCACCAAATGGTCTTGATCCGGCTGGTGGAAGAAGCAGCCGCACAGCTTTATCAACAGGGGAAAATTGGGGGCTTTCTCCACCTCTACATTGGGCAAGAAGCCGTTAGCACAGGAATTGTATCTGCACGTCAGCCGCAAGACCGCGTCATCACCGCCTACCGCGATCACGGCGTGGCAATAAACGTTGGCATCCCCGCCAAACAAGTCTTAGCAGAGTTGCTCGGCAAAGCCACCGGCATCTCCAAAGGCAAAGGCGGTTCCATGCATTTAGCTGATGTACAGCGCAACTTCTGGGGCGGTCATGCCATTGTGGGAGCGCACTTACCCATCGCGGCTGGTTTGGCGCTTGGCGACCAGTACCAGGGCAACGATGCAGTCACCATCTGTATGTTTGGCGATGGCGCCACCAACATCGGCTTTTTCCATGAAGCGTTGAACCTATCCAAAGTATGGAATCTACCGGTTCTATGGGTATGCGAGAACAATCAATATGGCATGGGCACTGCGGTTGAACGCGCCTCTGCCGTGAGCGAAATCCGCCAGAAAGCCGAGGGGTATGACATGACCAACAGCCGCGTGGATGGCATGGACGTGATTGCCGTGCGCGAAGCGACCCTCGCCGTGCTAGAACAGATCCGCAGCGGCGAAGGACCGCACCTCATGGAAGTGGTAACCTATCGCTACCGTGGTCACTCCATGGGCGATCCAGAACGATACCGCCCACTCGAAGAGGTCAAACGTTGGCAGGAAAGTGACCCGATTGGGATTTATCGCCGCTATTTAGAGAGCCAATCCATCGCCACCGCTCAAGAGTTGGACACAATCGATCAACGCGTGGAGGAAGAGGTTGCAGAGGCAGTGCGTTTCGCCGAAGAAAGCCCTGAACCACCCCCCGAAGCCTTGTTTGAAGACATCTACGCAGAGTGAGGGTTCTATGGCACGTATAACTTATCGAGAAGCGATATCGAAGGCCCTATGGGAAGAGATGGAACGCGATCCATCGGTTTTTATTTTAGGGGAAGAGGTTGGCGTTTGGGGAGGAACGTACGCAGTAACCAAAGGGTTCTACGACCACTTTGGACCGAAACGAGTCATGGATACTCCCATTGCCGAAGCGACCATTGTCGGCGCAGCCATTGGAGCTGCCTTGACCGGTTTACGCCCGGTGGCAGAGTTGATGACGATCAACTTCGCTTTTGCCGCAATGGATCACATTGTCAATCAGGCTGCCAAATTGCGGTATATGTTTGGCGGACAGTTTACACTTCCTCTGGTTATTCGGACGGTTAGCGGTGGCGGCCGTCAGTTGGGAGCCACCCACTCCCAAACCCCAGATGCCATTTTTGCCCATTTCCCTGGCTTAAAGGTCGTTGCTCCCGGCACTCCTCAGGATGCAAAAGGATTGCTCAAAGCGGCCATCCGCTCTAACGACCCCATCTTGTTCATCGAACATGCCACCCTCTATCAAACACGCGGCGAAGTGCCGGATGAAGATTATACGATCCCGATTGGGAAATCAATAATTCAACGCCCAGGTCGCGATGTGACCATCGTTACCTATAGTAAGATGCTGGAAGTATCCTTGAAGGCGGCTGAGCAACTTTCCAAAGAAGGGATTGAAGCCGAGATTGTAGATTTGCGTAGCTTGCGTCCACTGGATATGGAGCCAGTGTTGCAATCTTTTCGAAAGACCAATCGCGCCGTGATCGTTGAAGAAGGCTGGCGATCCTACGGAGTAGGGTCAGAAGTGGCTGCTAGAATTTACGAAGAAGCCTTTGATTATGTCGATGCTCCAATCCAGCGGATTGCCCAAAAAGAAACGCCCTTACCGTATAATCGTAACCTAGAACAAATGGCGCTCCCACAGGTTGAAGATGTTGTGCGCGCAGTTAAGGAGGTGCTGTAATGGCTGAAATCGTCATCATGCCTAAACTGGGCTTTGATATGGCAGAAGGCACGTTGGTACGTTGGGTCATCTCAGAGGGGGAAGAGGTCAAAAAGGGAGCCGTTTTGGCAGAAATTGAAACCGACAAAGCCACCGTTGAGGTGGAAGCAAACACAAGCGGCACGCTGCTGCGTCACCTGGTTGAACAGGGCAGCGTCGTACCGGTTAACACGCCGATCGCCGTCATCGGTCAACCAGGAGAGGAAATCCCCCGGTTTGACGGTCAAGAGGACTCTGCAAGCCAACTCGCCCCAGAACGCAAAGAAGCACCATCGACAGAAGCTTCATTACCTGAAACTCATGAGGGCACCTTGCCCGGAGGTGTGCGCGCCACACCGCTTGCCCGCCGTCTGGCGCAGGAGAGCGGCATCGACATCCGCAACATACCTGGATCGGGTCCCTTAGGACGCATCCGCAAAGAGGATGTGGAAGCCTACTTAGAAGAACAAGCGCGAAAACCTGTTGAAGCGACCTCGCTTCCCACCCCGACAATCTTGCCTGTATCCCTTCCTGTGCCTACCATTACTCCCGGTGAAGAGAAACGAATCCCCCTGACCAAACTGCGTGCCATCATCGGCAAACGTATGACTCAATCTACTCAAACAGCACCGCATTTCTTTGTCACTCACGAAGTGGATGTTGCGGGGTTACTCGAACTACGTCAAGAAGTAAATCAACTTCTTCCTGATGGAGAAAAAATCTCTGTTAATGATTTTATCGTGCGCGCTACAGCTTTAGCTTTGCGTGCCTTCCCGAATTTAAATGCATCCATCGATGAAGAAAAGGGTGAAATCATCCAACACGGCGCCATTAACATTGGGGTGGCGGTTGCTCTAGAAAGCGGGTTAATCACTGTGGTCTGTAAGAACGCCGATCAGAAGAGCGTGCGCATAATTGCGCAGGAAGTGCGCGCCCTGGTTAACCGCGCTCGAGAAGGCAAGGTTCGTCCTGAAGATATTGAGGGCTCTACCTTTTCAATCAGTAACCTGGGCATGTTCGATGTAGTTCAATTTAGCGCCATTATCAATCCACCAGAAGCAGCCATCTTAGCCGTCGGATCGGCGCGTCAACTGCCAGTGGTCAAAGACGATGCTTTGCAAGTTGGTTGGCGAATGAATCTCACGATCTCAGTTGATCACCGCATCTCAGATGGTGCAGAAGCAGCTCAGTTCTTACAACAATTAGCGCGCTATCTGGAAAACCCTTTACAACTGTTGATTTAACCAACAATCAATGGTATCTTTCAGTCGATGGTTGATTTCAACTATGAGATTCGTTATGTTGAAACCATGCTGCCCGAGCTGGAGAAATACCTTCGCTCGCGGGAGTTATATCGAATGGTCTTTGTCCCTCACGAAGGAAAAGAGCCTCCCTATCCAACTTTAACCCTGGGCACCTATCTGCTTGCCCTAAAACGAGCGCAGGGCTTCATAAAAACAGCCAATCAACAATCGCATTGGCAAAAACTTGCCCGAAAAACCGACCGCTTACGCTCTCAATGGAGACAAGCCTGGTTAGACAAAGCCAGGCTTGATTCTTCATCTCGCTTGAAGCGGTGGGGGGATTTTCTCCGCGAATATTTACAAAAACCCGCCGAACAAATTGATCGCTATGCTTATGAAGCGCGCAACCGCGTTATCCTGGAACTACTTAAAGAAGAAAATCCTGAACATCCTGAGGCCTGGAATACCCTCGAGCAACTCGATCAACGCCTGAAAGAACGGTGGATTAAGGGTGACTTTATCTGGGAAACTAATCTGGAAACGAACTTTCCACCTGATCCTTTTTGGTTTTTGTGGGGAAAACCTTGTTAGCAATCCTGCAGCGAATTGTGATTTTCGATTTCGATGGTGTCCTTACCGACACCATGCCCGAAATGTTGCGTTTTTCCGATCAAGTATGCGCCGAGTTAGGATATCCACGGCAGACAACTCCAGCAGATCTTCATGGATTGCCGCGCATGGGATTCGATCACCTTGCCCGCCAACTGGGTATCCCGGAGGAACTCGTTCCTCAATACGTTCACAAAATTCTTGAGTGTTTCGATCAGCAGCCGATCACCTATTCTCTCTTTGAAGGGATGAGAGAGGTTATTCTCGATTTGGCAAACGATTCGGTGCTCGCCATCGTCAGCGGCAATCTCCAGCGAGTGATTCGCCGTTTCTTAGAGAAGCATCAGGTTGCTCATTGTTTCTGGCAAATCGCCGGTATCGATCAACCCGGCAATAAACGCGAAAAGATACAAGCCATCCGCCAGACCGTTTCCCTTTCCCTTCCAACTGTTATGATTGGAGATGCTGTCAGTGATATTCAAGCTGCCAGAGAGGCGGGTGCAGTCAGCATCGCAGTAAGCTGGGGACATCAAGATCGCAATAAGTTGTTGGAAGCTCAACCTGATTTCATCGCCGATCATCCTCGGGACATTTTAACGTTTATTCGAACAAACTTAACGCTTCGTTCTGGGTGACATCGTGATAAAATCCCGCCATGACAATCAACCACAGCCATCCCACCTTTTCCAATGTGCACGAGCAACGATCCAACCGTCTGATGCTTTCCCTCTGGATCACCCTGGCATTTGTGGTCTTCGAAGTGATCAGTGGCACATTAGCAAATAGCCTCGCTCTCCTCACCGACGCAGCTCATAACCTCACAGATGTACTAACCTTAGCGCTCAGTTGGGTGGCAATCCGCCTGGCGTTGAAACCGGCCGATTCAAATCACACCTTTGGTTTCCATCGCGCCGGGATTCTAATCGCTCTGCTAAACGCCAGCTCGCTGATCGTGGTCTCGGGATTCGTAGGGTTTGAGGCCTATCGTCGTTTTCAAGAGCCTGTAGAAGTTCAATCTACGCTCATGAGCATAACCAGCGGAATTGCCTTTGTGGTCAATCTTGTGACCGCTTTGCTCATCCGTCGTGGCAGCCGCACCGACTTGAATTTGCGCAGCGCCTACCTACACTTAATGGGCGATGTCTTCTCTACTTTGGGGGCTTTCATCGCCGGCATAGCCATTGCCTTTACCGGATGGAACTGGCTTGATCCGCTCGTCAGCCTTTTGATCGTCGGGTTGATCCTCTGGAACGCGTTGAAAATCATCCTTGAGACAATCCAGATTCTCTTAGAGAGTGCGCCGCGCGATGTGAACGTCGAAAAGCTAGTCGAAGACCTCCGTCAAGTGCCAGGCGTGATCGATGTTCACGATGTTCATGTCTGGAGCATTACCACCGAGGTGCGCTCCCTGTCTGCCCATATCGTCACCGACGATATTTGTCTAAGTGAAGGAGCGTTGATTCAGGATCGAATTGGACAACTCTTGCGCCAGCACTACGCAATTTCTCATGCAACCCTGCAACTGGAATGTAAAGAATGCCAGCCGGCTTTGTTATACTGTGACCTCAATCTGAGCAATTCATCTCAACCCAGCAGGTGAAGCATGGAATTCCACGTTTCACGACACGCTCGTCAGAAATACGAATTCGATCAAGGTCTCTTTGCCACCAATGGCAACGTGATTTTCAGCAATTTCCGCGCCGCGCGGGAATTTGCCCAAAAGATCAACGCCAGACGAGATCTCTCTCAATATCCCCAGCAGGCGATCCGAGCTGGACAACTCAACGCCATGGGGCTTATCGACGAGATCCTTCATGTGGTGGTAGAAAAATATCGTCAACAACGCTGTGCCGATGTAATGGAACAAGCGCTCTTGCACTTAGAGAAAATGTTTGGCAAAGAGACCCTCGGGGCAGCATTAACCCAATTTGTCGCCGAGTTTCCGCCCAGCCGGGTTTACCGCCAGGAAACTTCAATTGAAGCGTATCTCTCAGGCAACACAACTTACCCGAGTGGAACCTGGAGCAACCGGGCGGTTACTTTGGAAGAGATGCTCTTGCTCTGGCTGGCAAATGCCAATCCTGCTTTTGAACCCTTCCGAGAATTGTTCGATGACCGCAACTTAAGTCAAAATACGGCTTACGCCCAGATCATTCAGGGCTTGAGCGCTTTTTTTGATCATCAACCTCCTTTCGGACCTCAGAATCAAAATCTGGTTGCCATGCTGCGCAGTCCAGCGATTGCAGTGCCCCATTCCTTGCCCGGACAACTGGAATACATCCGCCAGCATTGGGGGTATCTCTTGGGAGACATCCTCAAACGATTGCTTACCAGTCTGGACTTCGTAAAAGAAGAGGAGAAAGCCGTTTTTACCGGCAGCGGCGTTGCACCAGTTTTAGATTTTAAGCACTTGGAATTAGAACTGGAACGCTTTAGCCCGGATCGGGATTGGATGCCGCGGGTGGTGATGATGGCGAAAAATACTTATGTGTGGCTCGATCAGCTTTCTAAAAAGTATCACCGCCCGATCACTCGCCTTGACCAAATCCCTGATGAAGAACTAGACCAGCTTGCCCGTTGGGGGTTTACTGCTCTGTGGCTGATCGGGTTGTGGGAACGCAGCCCTGCTTCTCAGCGCATTAAGCAACTGCGTGGCAATCCGGAAGCCGTTGCTTCGGCTTATTCTTTGTTTGACTACACTATCGCGGCCGATGTGGGTGGCGAAGAAGCCTTCTACAACCTACGCCATCGCGCCTGGCAACGGGGGATTCGCCTGGCGTCCGACATGGTGCCGAATCACATGGGCATCGACTCACCCTGGGTAATCCATCACCCAGAATGGTTCATCTCACTCGAATATAGTCCTTTCCCATCTTACACCTTCAATGGTCCTAATCTCTCGTGGGATCAAAGGGTAGGGATTTTTTTGGAAGATCATTACTATGACAATACTGACGCAGCCGTAGTCTTCAAACGAGTGGATTTTTGGACCGGTAAAGAACTGTATATCTATCACGGTAACGATGGGACTTCGATGCCGTGGAACGACACCGCTCAGCTTAACTATCTCCTACCGGAAGTGCGCGAAAAGGTCATCCAGACCATCTTACACGTTGCGCGCCTTTTTCCCATTATCCGCTTCGACGCCGCCATGACCCTTGCCAAGCGACACTATCAACGCTTATGGTTTCCCGAACCCGGCAGCGGTGGAGATATTCCATCCCGCGCCGAGCACGCCATGACCAAGGAGCAATTCAACGCCGCCTTTCCCAATGAGTTCTGGCGCGAGGTGGTGGACCGCGTGGCAGCAGAAATTCCGGATACCCTCTTGCTTGCCGAAGCCTTCTGGTTGATGGAAGGCTATTTTGTGCGCACGTTGGGGATGCATCGCGTCTACAACAGCGCTTTTATGAATATGCTGCGCGATGAGAAGAACCAGGAATACCGTTTGGTGATCAAGAATACACTGGAATTCGATCCGCAAATTCTCAAGCGCTACGTCAATTTCATGAACAATCCCGACGAACGCACGGCGATTGATCAGTTTGGAAAAGGGGACAAGTATTTTGGCGTTTGTGTGCTTTTGGCTACACTGCCGGGGTTACCGATGTTTGGGCATGGACAGATCGAGGGCTTTACCGAAAAATACGGGATGGAATATCGACGCGCCTATTGGGATGAACTACCCGATCGCGACTTAATTGCCCGCCATGAGCAGGTGATTTTTCCTTTACTACGCAAGCGCTACCTCTTTGCCGAAGCCGACCACTTTTTCCTCTATGATTTTGAAACCGCCCAGGGTTATGTCAACGAAGATGTCTTTGCCTACTCCAATCGCATCGGGGCGGAAAAAGCTCTGGTGGTTTACCATAATCGCTTTGCCGAAACGGACGGGTTTATCAAGACCTCCTGCGCTTATCTTCAGAAAGATGCTCAAGGCGAAAGAAAGCTCATTCGCAGTAGCCTGGCTGATCAATTGGAAATCCACGATGATGAACAGAGTTACACGATTTTGCGCGATGCCGTCAGCGGCCTGGAGTTTATCTGGAATAACCATGATATCCATCAGCATGGGTTGTATCTGCAATTGAGAGCATACGAATTCCATGTTTTCCTTGAATTTCAAACCGTCAGAGACACCCCAGATGGGCTCTATCGCCAACTCACTGCCGAATTGAACGGCAAAGGAGTTCCAAGCATTGAGCAAGCCCTGCAGGAGAAACGGCTTCAACCTGTTCGCCAAGCGCTGCGAGAATTGCTCAACCCAGGCCAGTTAAACTGGCTGATTCAACATCGCCAATGCACTGAAGATGAGCTCTTATCCGAAAAGCAGTCAAGCGTCATCGCTGAAATCGAACACAAAGCAGCAGTTTTATCCCATAAGATTGAAAATCTGTTCACAAAGCCGCTTGCCACCGACCGTCTGCAGGATGATTTCGCTTGCGCCTGTCAGACTCTCTTGTCCCCAGCCCAGCTCGCAGTGCAAAGTCCAACGGTTGACAAACTCTGTCAGGGCGATAGTTACACCTGGTCAACGCTACTCGGTTGGATGTTCCTTGCTCCTCTGGGACATTTGCAAGAAACCCAGCCGCAAAAAGCGCTTCAAATAAGCTGGCAATGGTTTCGGGAATGGAAATTGGAAAACCTGCTGGAGGATGTCTTTCGAGGGATGCTGCTAACCGAAACTGAAATCCAGCGCGCTTTGCTGGCTGTTCAAATTCTGCTCAAATATCCACTGAAGATGGAAGAAAACATCCCCTCGCCAGAAAACAACCTTGCCCTCTGGTTTAGCGATGGCTCTTTCCGTCAATTTATCGGTGTCAATCATTACCAGGGGACAGATTGGTTTGTTAAAGAGGCCTTTGAAGAATGGCTTGACCTGATGAGTATTGCAGCGCTCATAACCTGGCGCTGTATGAAAGGAGAAGAGAGCCATCCATTCCTGGCTGCCCTCGAACCTTTTCTCAGCGAGCTCAAACACAAGGCTCTCCTCAGTCGCTATCAACTTCGGGAATTCCTGCAGTTATGCAAGCTGGTATAACGGTTAGCTCATCATAGCAGGTTATTTTGCAGAAAGGTGACTTCTGCACCCCTAGAGCATCATTATCGGAAGCGATCAAAAACCTGATCGCCGCGTAACCCGCTCGTAGGACTGACCACTTTTTTCAGCCGCTGGCGGGCAAAGGCGGAAAGATCAATCCCACTGGCTAACTCCGTCAGGCGAATCGCGTGGGCAGCGTAGGCAACCGCATTGCGTGGTTCAATCCGATCGAAATCTTCAAAAAACCA
>DAOTZA010000138.1:0-1556 GCA_034434515.1 Anaerolineales bacterium
GCAGATGCCTGGCTCTTGCCATTTCGGCGATCCGTTTTTGTTACCGGGAGAGTTTTTGGCACCTGCGGGATCGAATCGTTCCACTTGGGCAACCTTCGCCGACTCAGGCGCTCGATTAAGAGCAACCAGCGCCGCCAATCCTTATTGGTCAGGCGGTCAGCAAAGTGACCCAGGCGCACACCCAAACGGAGCAAGGCTTCGACCAGCGCAAACCAGCGCACCACCCAAAGGGCAATTCGCTGGGCAATTGGGGAGACTTGCTGGCTGCGCAAGGTTTTGGTCAGTTCGCCAGTGTTGATTCCCACCGGGCAGGCTAAGGCGCATAAGCCATCCACCGCACAGGTATCATTGCCAGCATAAGCGTAGTCCTCCTGCAGCATGGCAATGAGCGTCGAGGCATCTAGATCAATACCCGGAATGGGCGTCTTTCTGTTGCCAGAGATGGTCATTTGCGTCAGGCGTTGCAGAGTGCGACGGAGCACAATCCGCTGGCGGGGTGTGAGAGTCAATTCCCGCGACGGGCAGCGTGACTCACAATAGCCGCACTCGATGCAGGGATCGATGCGGCTATCGGTCAGGGGCGATACTTTAACCGCCGTCACATGCGCCTGAGGGTTGTCGTTGAGAATAATGTTAGGATTCAACAGGTTATCGGGGTCGAAGAGGGCTTTGATGTCACGCATCAGAGCGCGTCCATTCTCACCCCACTCATCGATCAAAAAAGGTGCCATGCTGCGACCGGTGCCGTGTTCCCCCTTCAAAGCCCCATCATACTTCTCGCACACCAGTTTGACGATCTCTTGATTGAAACGATCAAAACGCTCAATCTCCTGAAGGGTGTCAAAGCGTTGTGAGATGGTGTAGTGCAAATTGCCATCTTTGGCATGACCGAAAATAATCGAATCGTCATACCCATAGGCGCGGAAGAGGGCCTGCAGATCGACCACCGCTTCACCCAACCGCTCGACCGGGAAAACCACATCTTCTAATAACAGCGTTGTCCCTGGTGGACGCATTGCCCCAACGGTGGCAAACATGCCCTTGCGAGCTTTCCAGAGGATGGCTTGTTGGACGGGGTCGGTGGTGAATTCGGCAGGGTGAAGCAGTTCCATCTCCGCCAGGGTTTGGGCAGCCGTGTGTTGAAAGGTTTGCATGGCCGTTGAGTCGGCTGCTTGAAATTCGACCAGGATCGCAGCCGCGTTTTCGGGCAGGCTGCGGATCACCTCAGGCACGCCGGGCAAACCTTCAACCGAGCGCAAGGCAGCGCGATCCATGATTTCAACTGCCCGAGCGCCGGCTTTCCGCAAGGGAAAGACTGCCTCGGCAGCAGCTTGAATGCTGGCGAAATAGAGTTGAGCCGTATATTTATAGGGATAATCCAGGACGGTGCGCAAAACCGCTTCGGCGATGAACGCCAGGGTGCCTTCTGAGCCGATCAGTAAATGGGTTAGAATATCCAACGGTTTCTCATACTCCAACAAAGCATTCAGAGCATAGCCGTTGGTGTTTTTCATCTGGTATTTGCGGCGCACACGCTCGGCAAGCGTCGTATCTGC